>CAXTPM010000020.1:8516-8981 GCA_964245865.1 uncultured Fimbriiglobus sp.
CCACCCTGGGCCTCGACGGCAAGGGGCCGGGCCTCGCCTCGGTGCTCGGCGGCGGCTACTTGATCTGGCGCGCGGCCACCGGCAACTGCCCCGTCTACCAGGCCATCGGCGTGAGCACCGCGCCACAAATCCCGAAAAACCGCACGGCCGCGCTCCAGGCCACCATCGGCAACGAGGTGCACACCGCCGTGACCATCAACAAGTCGGCGTCGGAACTGTACACGTTTTGGCGCGACTTCACGAACCTGCCCAAAGTGATGGAGCACCTCAAGACCGTCGACGTGCGAGACGCCAAGCACTCGCACTGGGTCGCCGAGGGGCCGCTGGGCATGCGCCTGGAATGGGACGCCGAGACCACGGTGGATATCGTCAACCGCGAGATCGCCTGGCGCAGCACCGAGAACGCCGATGTCGATACGGCGGGGAGCGTGCAGTTCAAGGAACTCCCCAACGGCCGCGGCACAG
>CAXTPM010000020.1:8991-12978 GCA_964245865.1 uncultured Fimbriiglobus sp.
CCGAGCTGCGCCTGTCGATGCGCTACGCCCCCCCCGGCGGCAAGGCGGGCGTGCTGATCTCGAAACTGTTCATGCAGTCCCCGCAGGCCCAAATCGAGAGCGATCTGCGCAAGGTCAAGCAACTCCTCGAAGCCGGCGAAATCGCAACGATCGAAGGCCAGCCGAGCGGTCGGCGCTAGGCCGCGACGCCCGTCACACACTCCACACACACTGATACTAGGGACACATGAAAGCCACCTGCTGGATGGGTCGCAAGACCGTTTCGGTCCTGGACGTGCCAGACCCCGTCATTATTAATCCGCACGACGCGGTGGTCAAAATCACGAGCACCGCCATCTGCGGCAGCGATTTGCACCTCTACGACGGCTACATCCCCACGATGGTGACCGGTGATATTCTCGGCCACGAGTTCATGGGCGAGGTCGTCGCGGTCGGCAAGGAGTGCAAGAAAACCAAAGTCGGCGACCGCGTGGTGGTGCCGTTCAACATCGCCTGCGGCAACTGTTTTTTCTGCAAGTCCGACCTGACGAGTTGCTGCGACAACACCAACCCGAACGCGGCTCTACTGGAAAAGGCCTACGGATACTCGGGTGCCGCGCTGTTCGGCTACTCGCACATGATGGGCGGCTACGCGGGCGGGCAGGCCGAGTTCGCGCGCGTGCCGTTCGCCGATGTCGGGCTATTCAAGGTTCCCGCGAGCCTGCCCGACGAGAAGGTATTATTCCTCACCGACATTTTCCCCACGGGGTACATGGCCGCGGAGAATTGTGATATCAAGCCCGGCGACACGGTGGCGGTGTGGGGCTGCGGCCCGGTGGGGCTGTTTGCGATTAAGAGTGCGTTCATGCTCGGCGCGCACCGCGTCATCGGCATCGACCCCGTGGCCGGGCGCCGGCGCAAGGCCGCGCAACTGTGCGAGGCCGAGGTGGTGAACCCCGACGAGGTGGACATCTCCGAGTTTCTCGACGACACCACCGCCGGGCGCGGCCCCGACGCCTGCATTGACGCCGTCGGCCTCGAAGCCCACGGCACCAGCTTCGGCGCCGTGGTGGACCGTGTGAAGGCCGCGACCATGTTGGCCACCGACCGCATTACCGTGTTGCGGCAAGCGATTCTGGCCTGCCGCAAGGGCGGCACGGTTTCGATCCCCGGCGTCTACGGCGGCTACGTCGATCACCTGCCGATGGGCGCAGCGTTCAGCAAGGGTCTCACCTTCAAGATGGGCCAGACGCACGTGCATCGATACTTGCCGACGCTCTTGAGCCGCGTTGAGAAGGGGGAGATCGACCCGTCGTTCGTCATCACGCACCGCTACGCTCTCAAGGACGCGGCGAAGGCGTACCACGAGTTCTCGCAGAGCCAGGACGAGTGCGTGAAGGTGGTGCTGAAGCCGTAATACGCCTGGTGGGCATCTAATAAAATGGGGGGCGGTGATGCACAGAAACACCGTGCATCACCGCCCCCCGTCTCGTTGAATCAATGTAGCGGCTGAAGGCGGGACCGCAGGTCCGCGATCTCGGCAGCGATCGTCGGCTCGCCCTGGTAGTCGTCGAGCCGGCTGATTTCTTCCAACTTCTCGATTGCGAGTCTGAGGTGCCGGTCCAACTCCTCGCTCGGCCAGATGTAGCCGCGCCCGAGGGCGACGAGTATGTACGCGGCCGCACGGACGCGTCCGGCGTACTCCTCAACATCTTTGGTATTTAGCGCCTTTTCGACGCGGGCGGCGAGTTTCGTTTTGGCGAACAAGTCGCCGAACCAGTCGGCCGCGTCGTCGTTGTCCCACGCCTCGTGCCCCCACGCGCCCATTGCCCACCCCCTAATTCGAGCCGCTCAGCCGCCGCCACTATTGCAAAGCATCTCACCACGCGCGCCGCGTCGGAAGGTCAGTCGCGGCTAAACCTGGATAATCTCCGCCGCGAACCGCTCCATTTCCTCGTACTGCGGACTCATCTGCAACAGCAGCAAGTCCACCCCCGCGCGCTCGAACTCGGCCACGCGGTCGCGCACCATACTCGGCGTGCCGACTAGCCCAGCGCGCAGGCCACGGTTCGACACCGAGTAGTCTTCGAGCGACACCCGCGCTTCGAGTTTGGTGCCGGCCAGCCACTCCTGGTAGTTGGCGAACCCCGCGTTCGACTGCTTCACGTCGGTGATGCGCGCTAACTCCACCTGTGCCTCCGCTTCCGTCGGCCGCACGATGGCATACGCCGCCACGCCGAACGTCATCGGCGGCAAGTTCAGGCGCTCGCGCCGGGCGCGCATATCTGATATCTTCTCGGCGACTCGCGCCGGCGGGTCGCCGTGCATCACATACGCGTCGCAGGTCCGGGCGATCAACTCCTTCGCAGCCTCACTCTCGCCGCCGGCGTAGATCGTCGGCCGGGGCGTCGTGAGCGGCTTCGGCTGCAGCGTGCTATTGCGAATCTGGTAGTAGCGGCCGTCAAAGTCAAAACCGTCACGACGCCAGAGTTCGTTCAGGACCATCAGCCACTCCTCGGTGCGCGCGTAGCGGTCGCCGTGCTCCTCGAAGTTCACGCCGTAGCGCTCGGCCTCGCCGCGCCACCAGCTCGACACCACGTTCAGGCTCAGCCGGTTGCCGCCGCCGATGTGGTCCAAGTTCGCGGCCGTCTTCGCTAGTAGGGCCGGGTTGTGGAACGTCGGCCGCACCGCGACCATGTATTCGAGTTTACTAGTAACAGCCGTTAGCGCCGCCGCCGTACTCCATGCGTCGAGCGACGGCGCGCTAATACCCTTGATGTCGTTCAAGTTGAGTTCGGCGATCAGCGACAAGCTGTAGCCGATCTGCTCGCTCCGCACCGCCACCTTCTTGGCGTACTCGAAGGTCGGCGGCATCCGCTCGTCATCGACGTTGCGCAGCCAGCCGCCGAAGATCGGCATCCAGTAGCCGTAGCGCATCACGAGTCCCAGCCGGGCACGGCCGCGAGTTGACTCACGGGTTCGGGCGGCGGCACACTCCCGGCTCGGGCGCGCTCCACGAGGTAGTCCGCCAGCCGCTCGACCGGCTCGAACCCGACCACGTTCACCGCGTCGGCGACGAAGTTCGACAGCGCATTAATGTCGTAGTAGTAATACTCGCCGTCGCGGTCGTCCTGCATAATTTCAATACCGCCGACGTGGATGCCCGCCGCGCGCATGATTGCCTCGCAATTGTGCGCCACTTCGTGCGACGGGGCGTGGGCCTCGACCCGCAGCCCCGACTTTGCCGCATCGACCGCGCACGCGCCGCGGACGAGTTCCACGCCGTCGGCCCGCTGGCAGATGTCCGCCGGGCAGAGGTTGTACCCCTCGCCGCTCAGGTGAATCTTGATGGCGTAAAGCACACGCCCGGCTAGGGTTTCGACGCGCACGATGCTGTTGCCCCGCGCGGGGACGAACTCCTGCACGAGCGCGGTGTGATCGACGCCGAAGTCCAACTCGTCCCGCCCGGCCATCGCGGCCAGTAACTCCGGCGTGTCGAACTTCTCGATCCCCGCGCCGCTCCCCCCCACGTTGGCCTTCACCACCACGGGGAAGCGCATGCCCGCTGCGGCCGCGACGACTTGCGTCGCGTGATTCACCACCACCGAGCGCGGGTATTTGATCCCGAGACTTTCTAGTAATGTAAGCTGTCGTGCCTTCGAGACCTCGTACCCGAACGCCGAAGTCCCGTTGACCACCGGCACCCCGAGCCGGTCCAGGTGGGCGAGCCACGCTGCGGTGTAGAACATCCCCTGCACCCCGCCGCGGAGGTACGCCGAGGGGGACATACGGTTGAACACCAGGCTGTACGGCGACTCTTGTTCCGACGGGTCGAAGCGGTGCGACTTGGGGTCCAGGCGCACGAACGGCACCCCGCGCCGCTCTAGCTCGCTAAACAGCGGGCGGAACCAGTCGGGGTGCTCGTGGTAGATGGCGAGAGAGGCGGCGGAAGTCATCGGGATTGTCTTCTCCATTCGTAGCCCGCGTAGCGCCGGGCTGTCAAAAGGC
>CAXTPM010000020.1:12988-19177 GCA_964245865.1 uncultured Fimbriiglobus sp.
GTCGAGTTCGGCGAACAGCGGCCGGAACCAGTCGGGGTGCTCGTGGTAGATCGCAATCGGCTTGTGGGGCATCGTCCGCACTCGCACCGGGGGCAAAACATTATGTTACACCGCCGCCCGGCTTCGGCGAGAGCAGCCCGCGCCGGCTGAACACCGTTAGCATCGCCGCGAGCAGCAGCACGAACCCCGCCGACGCCAGCACCACGGCAATGAGTCCCCCGGCCGAGCCGCCGGCGCTCTGGTAGATGCGGTTGCCGACCGTCTCGACGCCGAAGATGCCGCCCAGATTGCTCAAACCCATCAGCAGCGCGAACGCCGTCGCCTGACTCGTGCCGCCCTCCCCCGATCCGTCGGGGTCGTCGCGCGGCACCGTGCCGGCGGCGTAGAACAGGATCGCCGAGTTCCCGCCCCACAAAACGAACCCGCCAGTCGCGGCGCAGACTAGGGCCAGTCCCGGCGCCGGCGCCAGACTCAGTGAGTAGTAGGACGCCAGCACCAGCACCCAGCCGCCGAGCACCCCGAACAGCAGGGTGGGGAGGCGCGCCCGCCCGCCGTAGCGGCCGACGAGCGCGACGCCGGCGATCCCCGCGACGAGTTCGGTGACGAGGAACGCCGAGCCGTAAAACAAGGTCGGCCGGCTCGCCGCGTCGAGGTTCAGCCGCTCGGCCACGGGGGCGAGCACTCCGCCCACCACCCGGCTGTCGGCCACCGCGCGGGCCATCGGGCCGTCCGGCGCGGTCATGTAGCTGAAGAAATACTGCGAGTCGCCTTTGAGCGGCACCGCCTGCCACAGCACCACGAGTAGCGCCGGGCCGACCAGGCTCGCCGGCAGCCGCACCAGCAGGAGCACCGCGCCGACCACCAGGAGCGGCGAGGCGAACGACTCGATCGTCTGGTACGGCGTCCCGGCGGTCGCGTTCTTCAGCCCGACCACCGCCGCCCCCACCACGCAGGCGAGGCCCAGGGCGGCGAACCCCGGCCGCGCGGCCCGCCAGTCGAACGCCACGCGCGCCTCGGTCACGCACAGCATGACGACCGCCGCCGGGATCACGGGTAGGACCGCCGACACCCAGGCGAGCGTGGCGAGTGGCACCGCCGCGGCGAGCGCCGCGCCGGTGAGCGCCGACAGCAGCATTGCCCCGAGCGCCGCCGCCCACTGCGCGGTCTGGTACGGCCGGCTCCCCAGGCCCGGCGGCGCGCCCCCCGCCGCCTCCGCCGCCTGGCCCGCCTCGACCATCAGCCCGTCGCACGCCACGTCGGCGAACGTCACCGTCACGTTCACGGCCATCAGCGCCGCCAGCAGCGGCACGTACTCAGTCGTTCCGGTCAGCGCCACGGCGACCCACGCCAGACTCGTACCGAGCGACGCGGCGACGATCCACGACTTGCGCCGGTACCCGAACAGGGGCACGCGGTCGCTCACCAGGCCGAACAGCGGCTTGATGCAGTACCCGAGCGCGGCTGCGGTGAAGAACGCCCCCGCGCCGGCCTCGTCCAGCCCCAAGCCGCCCTCCTCGGGCGACTCGCGCGCGAGCACCCGGAAGCGCACGCGCGTCAGCCCCTCGAAGTTGTTCGTGAGCTTCTGCACCAGCGACGTGGCGACGAACACCAGCACCAGCGGCCAGGCGCGCGGGGCGGGGTCAGCCGGCATCGGCACGCCCGGCCGGCCGCAGCGCGCGCCCCAGCGCGAGTAAGGCCCGGTCGTAGAGCCACGCCAGCGCCAGCAGGCCGGCGAGCACCAGTACGAGGTACGCGCCGATGGCGTCGAACCCGCCCGGCGGGATGCGCTCCAGGTCGATGGCCACCATCACCGGCTTGCCCGGCGGGCCGACGAACTGGTGCTCGGGCTGGCTGCGGCGCACCGCCGCGAACACCGCGATCATGGTCGCACTGAACGCCGCACTCAGCGTGAGGAACGTGCCGAGCAGGGCGTAGAAGTAATAGAGCACCCCCCGCGCCGCGGCCGGTCCTGAGAGTTCGGCGTGCAGCCGGTACCACGCGATCAAGACCACCACCTCGCCCGCCACGCCGCAGAACAGCATCATGTGGCCGATCTGGAGGCCGGCGCGCGACGCCGGGGCGAACGAGTCGAAGCCCCGGCCCGCGAGCCACGGGTACGCCGAAATCAGGTAGCCGCCGAGTTGGAGTGCCAGCAGCACGAGTGCGGCGTGGAGCCACCCCTCGGCCTGCACCGACCGGCACGCCGGGGTCACGCGCCGGTAGCCGACGGCCTTCACCGCCACGCGCGCGGCGAACAGCGCCAGGTCGAGTCCCCAGGCGAGATTCAAGACCGGGCCGTAGTCGCCGGGGTCGCGCCGCACCACACTCGCGGGGCCGAGCAGCCCCGCCCACGCGGCGTAGATTGCGGCCAGCAGCAGCAGTTGCAGCGCGGCGAGCCAGACCCCGACGCGCACCAGGCGCACCCCGACCGCGGCCAGGGTGGCCACGGCGGGCGGGAAGGGCGGCTCGTGCGCGCCGCCGGCCTCGCGCGCCGGCAGATTGCGGGGCACGCGCACCGTCTCGCCGCAGCGGTGGCACGACACGACCGTCGAGCCGATGGGGGCGCCCGTCCAGACGGGGGGCGTGGCGCGCAGCCCGGCGCCGCAACTGGGGCAGTGGAAGCGGACTAGCTCACCCGTCGCCGCGGCCATGCCCCGCCCCCCTCGACTCGACTCAGGCGTTGTGGTCGAGCCAGACCCGGATGGCCCGGCGCGCCCCGCTCTGGAGGCGCGTCAGGATTAGCCACAGCGACAGCGCCGCCACGCCGTAGCCCGCCGATTCGCCGTACTGGCGCACCGGCGCGGGCAGCGGGGCGTCGGTCTTGACGACCCCCGTCTTGTTGATCCAGCCGACCACCGCGTCCCAGCCGTACCAGTGGACCGCGTAACTGGCCAGGCTGACCACCGTAAAAATGAACGCCACGTAGAACAGGTAGCGCGTGCTCCGGGCGGTGAGCCGGGAGTCGCGCAGGCCCGACCCCAGGCGCGCGGCCCCAATCAGCGCCATCATCTCGGCCACGGGGGCGCAGACCGCCGCGAGCGCCAGGCCGACGCGCTGGGCGATGCCGCTCGGCTCGTCGTTCGGCAACAGCCCTTGGCCGAGGTCGTAGGCGCCGGTAAACAGCGCCGCGCCGGTCGGGGCGGCGTAGGCGACCAGCCCCGCCACGGTCAGCAGGGTGAACAGCAGCGAAAGTTTCTCGGTGCCCCGCGCGCCGCTGAGGGCCGGGAGCCGCGTGGCCCCGAGCCGGCCGAAGAGAATGCACAGCACCCCGAGTGCGGCCGGGATGCCGACGGCGCCGGCGAAGATTTCGGCGCCGGAGTTCAGACCCTGCTGGCCCAGGAAGCCGGGGTCTTTCACCGGCACCTGCACGCCCAACTCGGGCAGCATCGGCACCACCAGCCGCGCGGCGACCGAGATCAGGAGCAGCGTGTAGCCGAAGCCGACGGTGCCGAAGCCGCCGCGCGCCTTGCGGAACGCCCTCACCTCGCCGGCGGTCGGGACTTCGGCGCGGGCCGAGGCGCGGGCGAACGGGTCGGCCGGGGGCGCGGGCGGCACGCGCGGCGGGCGGCGCGACTCCTCCGCGCCGGGGTCGCGCTCGGCGCTAAACGCGGAGCGCCGGGCCTCCTCGGCGCCGCTGCTCACTGCTGAAGCGCGAACCGGGGCGGGCGCCGGGGCGCGGAAGTTCTCCGACTCGCTGGATCGCGCGCCGCCCCCGCCAAGGCCGGCGTTGGACCCCAGCGCGCGGGACTCGTCGGTGCCCGCCTGCACGGGGATGGCCAGGAACGCCCCGCAGGTCGGGCACTTGCCGCGCTTGCCGCCCGCGTCGTCGGGCGCTAAGAGCACCCCCTGGCACTTCGTACAGGTGACCTTAATCGGCATCGGCGACCTCGCGGTGAACGGACGGACCAGCCCAAGTTGGCGCGTGCAGCCCCGTTGTGCTAGCAACTCGGGGGTTCGTCGGCATTACGCCCCGCCGCGTTTCAACAATTCCGTTGTCGGCGCGGCACCCCCGACTCGCGGCCGCTCCCAACTCGGGTCGTACCCCAGGCTGAACAACTCCTGCACGGCTTCGGCGCGCCCCGCCGGCAACTCGGCGATGAGCGCCAGTGCCCGGCGGATGCGCTCCAGGCGCGGGTCGGCCGCGAGCGCCTCTGCGCCGGCGCCGCGCGCCACCCGGTCGAGCGCGGCGGCGATATCCAGCAGGCGCGCGCGGGCGTCGAGGTAGAACGCATCCAACGCCGCCGGCGCGGCCATCGGCCGGAACGCTTCGCTCACGACACTCCCCTGGAAGGTGCGGAGACCCGCACGGAAAGCGGGATCAACTCGTTCAGGCTGCCGCTGCGGAAGCCCGCCAAATCCAGCGTAACGTAGCGGAACCCGAGTGAAGTGAGTTCGGCCACGAGGCGCGCGCGCAGCGGCTCGGACGCCAGGCGCGTGAGGTCGCCGACGCCGACCTCGACGCGCGCGAGACTCCCCTCGTGCAGCCGCACGCGCAAGTCGGCGAAGCCGAGTGCCGCCAGGTACGCCTCCGCCCGCTCGACCTGACTCAAGCGCTCGGCCGTCACCGCCACGCCGGTCGCCAGGCGGCTCGCCAGGCACGGCGAGGCGGGGCGGTCGTGCGCCCTCAGGCCCGCGAGTTTCGCCGCCGCGCGCACCATCGGCTTGGTGAAGCCGAGTTCCTGCAGCGGGTGCCGCACGCGGTGCTCGCCCGCGGCCACTAGCCCCGGCCGGTAGTCGCCGAGGTCGTCGAGGTTCGCGCCACTGACCACCACCGAGCCGGGGTGCGACTCGGCCAGGGCCGCGAGGGTCGAGTAGAGTTCGGACTTGCAGAAGTAGCAGCGGCGCGCGTCGTTCGCCGCATAGTCGGCCCGCCCGAGTTCGGCGGTGGCAATGGTGCGGTGGTTCCAGCCGAACTCGCGCGCGAGTTCGCCGGCCTGCGCCAGGTCCGAGCGCGCCACGCTCGGGCTGTCCGCCGTGACGATTTGGGCGAGCGAACCAAGGGCGGCGTGGGCGGCGAACGCCACGAGGGCGCTATCGACGCCGCCGCTGTACGCGACGACGGCACTCGGGAACGGGGCGAACCACTGCGTCAGAGTGGCGAGTCGGTCGGCGTCGCTCACGCGCGGTCCCACGGGGCGGGGGCAGTGCTAGCAGTATACGGCGGGGGCGCCTACCACGGCCACGCCGCGACCAGCCGTCCCACCACCTCGCCCGGCCCGCGGCCGAAGTTCCGCGCCGGCACCACGCCGAAGCCGCCGCCCGCGAGGCAGACCTCGTCCGCCGCCCGCACCTCGGCCAAGGTCGCCTCGACTTCGGTCGCGCCGAAGAGTTCCACGAGCGCTGCTGTTACCACGGGGTCGGGCGAGTCGCCGGCCGGCGCGGTGGATAGCCGCCCGCCGGCCGACCATGCTAGTGCTCCGCTGATGGTGCCGGACACCGTACCGCGGTCGGTGAGTATCAGCGCGTCGAGGCACCCGGCTTCGAGCGCGTCGTTCATGGCGAGCACCGCGCCGACGTTCGCCAAGACCCCGCCGAAGTCGGACACTTGGCCCCGGCGGCGCGACCAGCTCGATACGGCGAGGGTGACGCCGCCGGCGAGCAGTTCGGCGGGGTACGGCAGGAAGTCGTCGGCCAGGGCGATCACCGCCGGCTCGCACTTGCGCGGGTCGGGGCCGAGCATCCCCGCGCCGCGTGTCACGACCAGCTTGAAGTAGCCCTCGGTGCGGCCGCTGGAGGCGATCACGGCGGCGGCGATCTCGGCGAACTCGGCGCGGGAGTGCGGCAGCGTCAGCCGAACCGCTTCGGCGGTTCGTTCGAGACGAGCCAGGTACGCGTCCAGCCGCCACGGCACGCCGGCGTGGATGCGCGTGCCGACCGTGACGCCGTCGCCGAACAGCAGACCGTGGTCGAGCGCGCCGATCGTGGCGCCGAGTTTCTCGACCAACTCGCCGTTGAGCCAGACGCCGGCCGGCACGGCTAGCCCGCCGCCAGGAGCGGCTCGGGGGCCACCGCGAGGTTCGGCGGCGCCACCACCAGCTTGCCGTGGGCCATGCGCACCACGCGGTCGGCCTGCGCCGCGATCTCCGGGTTGTGCGTCACCAAGACCGTGGTCACGCGGTCGTCGCGGTTGACCGAGCGCAGCAACTCCACGATTTCGGCGCCCGTCTCGCTATCGAGGTTCCCCGTCGG
>CAXTPM010000021.1:0-12015 GCA_964245865.1 uncultured Fimbriiglobus sp.
CAGGATGATGTTCTCGTACTGCTCGGGCTTGTTGTAGCGGCCGACGTAGGTCAGCACGTACTCGCGCGACTGCGAGGTCTTGCCGGTGGCCTGCCCGAGCCGGCCGGGCGAGCCGATGACGCTCTGCTCGGCGAGAGCCTTCATCACGTCGTCGCTAGACAATTTGTAGGCGCGCATCCGGTCGGGCTTCAGCCACACGCGCATGGCGAACGAGCGGTTGCCGAGGTTGCGCGGGATGCCCATGCCCTGGATGCGCTTCAGCACCGGCATGATGTTGACGTTGGCGTAGTTAAACAAAAAGGTCTGGTCGGCGCTCGGGTCGGTGCTGTACAAATTCACGTACATCAGCATGCTCGGCACGATCTGGCTGACCAGGATGCCCTCCCGCTGCACCAGCGGCGGCAGCCGGTTCATCATGATGTTGACGCGGTTCTGCACGTTCACCACGTTGATGTTCGGGTCGGTCCCCGGCTCGAAGTAGATGATGATGGCCGCCTCGCCGGCGCTGGTGGCACTCGACGAGATGTAGCGCATATTCTGCACGCCGTTGATCGACTGCTCCAGCGGGATCAGCACCGAGTCCACCAGCACGTTGGCGCTCGCGCCGGGGTAGGCGATGGCGACCTGCACGGTGGGGGGCGTGATCGAGGGGAACTGGGCGGTGGGGAGCGTTTTGATCCCGATCGCCCCCAGGAACAGGAGGATGATCGAGATCACGATCGCCAGCGCCGGGCGGTAGAGGATGCCTGTGAACATAACCGTCCGATGCGGGAGTGAGTAGAGAGTGGGGCGACCGGGGCGGGGGTCACTCCGCGTGGTGCTTTTGGTTCGCCAGCGCCGCGGCCGGGTCGCGGAACTCCACCTCGGTCAGCTTTTCGTTCTCGTGGACCTGCCGGACGCCGTCGAGGACGAAGCGGTCGGTCGCGGCGAGGCCGTCTTTGATGACGAAGATGTCGTCCATCTCGTGCAAGACGGTGATCGCCCGCTGCCGGACCACGTCCCCCTCGCCGACCGCGTAAACGTAGCGCTTGTCGAGCACCTCGAAGGTCGCCCGCTGGGGGATTACCAGCGCCCCCTTCAGCACCCGGTGGAGTAGCACGTTGCCCGTCTGGCCGTGCCGCAGCAGCCGGTCGGGGTTGGCGAAGTCCGCGCGGAAGGGGATGTTCCCGGTCTCGTTGTTGAACTTGGCCTCGATCGCCCCGATCTTGCCGGCGTGCGGGAACTTGCTGCCGTTGGCCAGCACGAGTTCGACCTGCTGGTCGTCGGGCGTCCGCCCCTGGGCGGCCTGGTAGTCGAGGTAGCGCGCCTCGGGGACGTTGAAGTAGACCCACATCGTGCTGTTGTCCGAGAGCGTCGTGAGCATCTCGCCTTCTTTGACCAGGCTCCCCTGCTGCTCGTGCAAGCGGTCCACAATGCCGTCGAACGGCGCCTTGATGGTGGCGAAGTTCAGTTCGGCCTGCGTGAGCCTCAGCTTCGCCTGCACCTTGGTCAGCTTCGCCTGTGCGAGTGCCACCTCGATCGGCGACACCACCCGGTCGGCGTTCAGCTTCGCGGTGGCGGTGTACTCGATCTGCGCGAGCTGAACCTCGGCGGTCTCGGCCTCCAGGCGCGCCTTGTAGAGCGTCGGCACCACCCGGAACATCACGTCGCCGGCCTTGACCGTCTGGCCCTCTTTGATGGGAATCTCTTCGAGGTACCCGCCCTCGAGGGCGCACACTTTGATGTGCCGCTGCGAGTGGATCTGGCCGACGTACTGCTGGGTCAGCACGATCTCTTTCGCCTGCGGGCTAGTCAGCACGATCTTGTGGTGCTCGCTGTGGGCGTGCTCCTCCTCCTTGTGGCAGGCGGGGGCAAGCAGGCACGCCAGCGTCAGGGCGGCGGGCAGGGTTGGCGTCAGTTTCATTGGTCGTTCGCTCGCAAGTGGGTTACCAGGCCGCGCGACCCGCTCGGATCGGTACGCCTTCGGGCAGGTTCAGGGCGTGGCGACCGGCGGCGCCTGGAACGACCACGGCCACGGGGCCAGCAGGTTCCCTTTCTGGGCGAAGTCGGCTCGGGAGCACTAGTGTGGTCGGGTTGCGCAAAGCGGAGCCTTGGCGTCTGGCGGGAGAAGGCAGACGGGTTTGCAAACGTCGCGCCCAACCGGGTTGGCCACTGGGGAAATGCGACCGCCCGGCGCAAACCCGGACGTTCGAGATGGTAACGACGTGAGAGGACCGCCGCAATCGAGCGACCGTCGGTGCGGCCGGCTGTCAGTGACTGGTCGGCGCGCGACCAGCAGTCCGGTCGCGCGCCGACCAGATTGCCGCCAAAGCTCGCACCGGCTGCCGGGTTGCCTCGCCTGAAGTGCGTCGAGAAATGGCGGTTTCCCGCTGCCGAACTTGGCGACGCGGCCCCCGTGCCTGGCGTGGCGAGTCGAGGCAACGAAGCGGGGTGGCCTCGCCGCGCGGCGAGGCCACCCTAGGAGAGTGTTGCCATGCCCCCCGGCACGTGGGGGCCACCGCGACGCCCCGCTTGACGCACTTTTAGAACCGCGGCAGCGACACCGGCACCGCCGGAACCTGGCGAGCGGGAACCGGCGCGACGGGGATTTCCGGCTCCGGCAGCGGCGGCAGTTCGCCCCGGCTTAAGGGGTCGAGCTTCGACGGCGGGTTCACCGGCGGCACCAGCGGGCCACTCGGCGGGCGGGGCGAGTCCTCCGGAGGCGCCACCTTCGGCACCGGCGCCGGGTCGGGCGCGGGCCTCTCGGCCGGCTTGGCGCCCGCGACTGGGGCGGAGTTCGGCGCGGGGAGCGTCACCGGCGCCAGGACCGGGCCGGCCACGCCCGCCGGGGCCGGGGCGGCGCAGCCGGGCATCGCCTGGCCGTCGGCGGCGTAGTTCGGGCAGGCGCGGCCCCACGGCGTGACCTGCGTCTTGAAGAAGCCGAAGCACGAACTCGGCGAGATGTGCGGCTGGCAGAACTGCTTGATGTACTGGCTCTCGAAGCGCGGGTTCTGCTTGATCCCGTGGCGGTCGCACTCGACATCGGTGTACGCCGCGTAACTGTTCGAGAGGCGCGGCCCGCAGGTGGGGCACGACTGGGCGCTCGCCGCGAGCGGCGTGACGCCGAGGGCCAACAGTGCGAAGGGGGCGAGGACGGGGCGGGGCATGGGGGACATCCTTGTCGTTTGGGTTTGGAAAGGGGCGTGCGCGTCCGAGCGCATCGGTCCCGGCCGGTAAGAGATCTCACCCCCCGGCCCCCCTCTCCGGCGCGGAGAGGGGGGGGAGCGTGGGTAACAATTTCAGGTAGTGGCTCGCCCCGAAAGAAGCTCGCCCAGAACGCTTCCTCCCCCCCCTCTGCGCCGGAGAGGGGGGCCGGGGGGTGAGATCTTTTGCCGGCCGGGGCCAGTCAACTCGCCGTCCCTACCGCCGCCCGACGCCGGCCGCGCCCGAGACGGCGCCGGTTCCGGTGCCGACGCCCGCGCCGATACGGTTGTTGGCGAACAAGTTGCCGGTGGCGCCGATGCCCCCGACGCGGCCACCGCCGGCGCCGCCCGTGCCGGTAACGGGGTGGCGGCTGAAGTAGCCGCCGGTGCTGTTGAAGCGCCCGACCACGCCGGTCTGCGGCAGGGTCGGGTCGGCGCCCAGCGCGAGCTGGCCCTGAATCGCGGCGGCGTTCTGCTGGTTTTGCTGCTGGAGTTGGTTGAACTGCTGGGCGAGCTGCTGCTGCGGCCGGACGATGCTCAGGTAGTTCAGCGCGGGGTTGTAGCCGCGGTTCAACAGACCAATGTAGGGGCTGACGGTGGGGCTTTGCAGCCCCCCGTTGCCGGGGACCGGCTGCGCCTGGGCGGCGCCGGCGAAACCGGCCAGGGCCAGGAGGGCGGCAAGGGTAACTCGGGGCATCGGCTCGTCCTCTGGTGGCGTGGGCGGCATCCGGCTGCCGGCCGCGCGGCCGGGCGGGTCTGTCTTACGACACCCCGCGCCGCCGGGCGACTCCCGCCAACGGTATCGGCGGCGCCGGAAGCCCCCGTGGACTTCCGACGCCGCCGGGACTTGAGATTGAGATACGCCGCGCCGCGAGGACCGACCCAACCGCTACGGCTAGCGCGTCGTGGTGGTCGCGGCCGGGGTGGTGACGACCGTCGTGCCGCCGCGGTTGCCGCCGTTGATGAAGTTCGGGTCGAGCGAGCGGAACAGCAGCGCCGTCCCGGCCACGCGCTCGGCCGGCGCCAGGGCGCGGTTGATGCCGGCGGCGACCTTCACCAGCGGGGCGCCCATCACGAACACCCGGTCCCCTGGGAGAATCTGGTAGTTCGTCGTGGTGCTGCCGCGGCGGGTGATCCCCTTCCAGTCCACGGGGAGGATTTGGTCGCCGACGCCCTTCGGGGCGGGGCGGGCGATCCAGACGCGCTTGCTCGACACGGGGGACAAGCCGCCGATGACCGCGATGGCGTCCAGCACGCTCTCGTTGCCGGTGGCCGGGATGCGCTGGACCGATTCGCCACTGCCGGCGAAATCCGTGATGACGTAGTAGAACTTCGAGTTGTAGGCCGAGACGACGACGCTCACCTCGGGCTTGTACAGGAAGCGCGCCAGGTGCGCCTCGACCGCCGCCTTGATTTGTTGGGTGGTCATGCCCGCGACGTACACCGAGCCGTAAAGCCCCAGCGACACCGTGCCGTCGGGCTGCACCAGGTGCTCGCCGCGAATCTGCTGGGCGCCCCGAGCCTGGGCCAGACTCACCTGCACGGCGGGGTTCGCGGCCTTCAGGAAGTTCTTGAGCCGGGCCACCACGAGCTTCTCGATCTCCGGCGTCGTCAGGTCCGCGACGCGCAGTGGCCCCCCGTAGTTGGGGCCGAGGTTGATCGTGCCGTCGGGGTCCACCGTGTACGGGCCGTTGATCACCTGCTCGGGCGCCTTGTCGCTGTAGGTCTCCGGCACGTTCAGGAACAATGTGTCCAGCGGCTGCACGCTGTAGGGCGGCAGCGGGATGAGGCGCGACGAGTCGATCAGGAGGAGGTCCGGCGCCTCGACCATGTAGGGCGGCATCGTGACCTTGTTGAGTTCCTTCGGCAAGAGGCTGTCATCGACGGGCTGGGAGCGGGCGAAGTGCTGCGGGCCGTCGCCGAGGTCGCCGGGGGCGGGGCCGAATGCGCCGGGCGCCTGGGCCGGCTGCGACCCGGCGTCGGCTTGGGCCTGGGCGCCGGGCGCCGGCGAGCCGAACAGGGAAGTCGGCGGCCCGCCGAGTTGCAGCCCGGCCGGCGCCCCAGGGGCGCCGGCGCCGGAGGGCGAGGGGAACACGGACGTGGGCGCGCCGGAGGTCTGGCAGCCCGCGAGCGAGCCGGCCAGGACCGCGCCCCAGCAGGCGAGCTTGACGGGGCGCGTCCGCACTTGGGGCACTCGGCGACTCATGACTGGTCCTCGGTCTGCGGCGATTGTCTTGGGAAACCGGGCCGGGCGGGTCCGGTCGGCCGTACTAGCCCGTCTCATCGTCAGGGTTCGCCGGCCGCGCCTAGTCAAACTCGGCATTTCCGCGCCAGCCGCAAGATTCCGCCTGGGCGGCAGAATCGGCGGGACGATCCGGGGCGGGGTCCGTAGAAAATGTTATTCTGGGATCGGCAAAGGTGAGCTAAGGTGTCGCGGGCGGTTAACGCCGCGCCCCAACTGGGCCTCAGCGCGCCCCCTGCGCCCGCCGTCCAGGCGCCGCCCGTTTACGGAGAGCACGACATGCAGCGGCCCGGCCTGATGAACCAAGCGGACTACGCCGCCACCAACGGCAGTTCGGCCGGGCTGGCCGAGTCGCGCGGCCCGCACGCCCCCCTGCCCGGCCAGGTGCTCGCGCCCCCCACCGCGGCGCGTGCCTGGCCGACCCTGCCCGAACTCGTCAACGCGCTGAAGCGCCGCCTCGTACTCGCCACTTTCTTGGGACTGCTCGTGGGCGCCGGCGGCGCGGCCGCCGTGTGGCTGGCGATGCCCAACGGCAAGCACCAGGCCAAGGCGATCATCGAGATCACCCCGCCCGCTGCGCTCAATAAGGAGCAGGCCCAGACCAGCGAGGACTTCGAGGCGTTCAAGGCCAAGCAAGATAAACTCATCCGCAACCGGGCGATGCTGGCGCGCGTGCTCCGCGCCCCCGAAGTCGCCAAGCTGCCCGAGGTGCGCAACTCCGACGACCCCGTGACCGACCTCGACGAGAACATCCGCCTGAGTTGGACCGCCAACCTGATGGAGATCACCATCCGCGGCGACGACCAGGCGTCGCTGAAGGCCGTGCTCGAAGCACTACTCGTGGAGTACATGCAGGACGCGGACAACAACGAGACGCGTAGCCGCACCAAGGCCGAGGCGCAACTGACCAACGCACTGGGCATTTTGAACAAAGAGATCGAGGAGCGCGAGAAGCTTCAGGAGAGCATCGTCAAGAACGGCAACGGCCCGAACCCGGAACTGAACGCCATCCTGGCCAAGCAGATCGGCGAAGCGCTCTCGGCGTACTTCAAACAGGGACTCGACGCGAAGAGCGAGTTGCAGAGGCTCGAGTCGCGGGCCAAAGACCTCGACCTGCGACTCGGGCAACTCGACACCGCGCCGATCACCGCCGACGACCTCGACCGCGCGGTCGCCAACGCGCCGCAGTTCCAGGAGCGCGCCAAGAAACTCGCGGACGCCCAGAAGAGGCTGGAGGAGTCCGAGCGGGCGTTCCGGCCCGACAGCCCGGCCGTATCCGCCGACCGCGAGGCCGCGCGGCGCGCGCGGGACGAACTCGACCGGGCCACAGCCGCCTCGCGCCCCGGCCTCGAAAAGACGATCCGCGCCGGCCTCAAGGAGTCGCTCGCCAGGGACCGCGCCGCCCTCGACGGCGCCATCCGCGTCGTCAAGGAGAGCATCGCCTACTATGCCGGCGAGGAGAAGCGCTGCCGCGAGGAACTCAACGGCATTAACGTCGTTGCCGACAAGCTCATCAAGATCGATGACCTGAAGTCCAAAAAGGATCGCCGCAGCGAACTCGACTACAAACTCACCGACCTCAAGCTCTCCAACCCCGGCGGCTCCCGCGTCACCCGCAAGGAGGAACCCTACGTCAAGCTCAACTACGGCCTCAAGCAGAAGCTGCTCGTGAGCATCGCCGCGCTCCTCGCCGGCACCGGCGGGGTGGTGCTCGCCGTCGCGTTCCTGGAGTGGCGCACCCGCCGCGTGGACTCGGTCGATCAGGTGATGGGCGACCTCGGATTGCGCGTCATCGGTACCATCCCGGCGTTCCCCTCAAAACAGAGCCTGAAGAGCGGCGACGCGGCGACCAACCAGAACTGGCGCTTCGTTTTGAACGAGTCGGTGAACTCCGCGCGCACGATGCTCTTACACTCGGCCCGCACGCAGAACATGCAGGTGCTGATGGTGACCAGTGCCATGCAGGGCGAGGGCAAGACCTCGCTGGCGAGCCAGTTGGCGACAAGCATGGCGACCGCCGGGATGCGGACCCTGATCCTCGACTGCGACCTACGCAACCCGAGCATGCACAAGCTCTTCGACGCGCCCCTCACGCCGGGCTGCTCGGAGATTTTGTGCCAGGAGGTCGATGTCTCGGACGCGGTGCAGCCGACCACCGTGCCGAACCTCTGGCTCATCCCCGCCGGGCAGTGCTCCAACCGCGTCATCTCCGCCTTGGCCCAGGGGCACCCCCTGGAGAGCCTGTTCAACCGGCTACGCGGGCAGTTCGACTTCGTCGTCGTCGATAGCTGCCCGGTGCTGCCGGTGGCGGACTCCCTGCTCGTCGGCCAGTACGTCGATGGGGTGGTAATCTCGATCCTGCAGGACATCAGCCAGTTGCCGAAAGTCCAGCAGGTTTCCGAAAAGTTGATGGACCTGAACATTCCGCTGCTGGGCGCGATTGTCAACGGCGTCAAACCCGATATTCATGCCTATGGTTACAATTACGTCAAGCAATTACCCGCGTGAAGCCTGGTACGTCAAGCTGGGGGGACTCGTCAAGGAGGGGGTCTGAGTGCGTCAGGGATTGGGCATCGCCGGGGTCGTAGCGCTCTTGGGCGGGCTGGGGGCGTACAACGCCGCCACCGGCCTCGGGGGCAGTCGGGTCGATTACGCCCCGGTGCAGGCGCGCCTCGACGCGGTGCCGCTCTCCCTCGGGCCGTTCGACGGCACCGAGCGCGCGATTCCCGCGACGCAACTGAAAATCGCCGAAGCGCGCGCCCACCTCGGCCGCGTCTATACCGAACGGGGCACGGGCGAGGCGGTGTCGGTGATGGTGCTCGCCGGCGAACCCGGCCCGCTGGGCGCCCACACCCCCGAGGTCTGCTTCGCCGGGGCGGGCTACGCCCAACTGGGCGCCTCGGAGGCCCGGCCGACCGCGTGCGGCGAGTTGTGGCGGGGCCGCTTCGAGTGCCCGCCGAGTGCCGGGAACGCCCCGATGGAGGCGTTCTGGGGCTGGAGTGCCGACGGCAGAACCTGGAGCGCGGCCTCGAACCCGCGCCTCGCGTTCACCGACGCCTCGGCGGTGTTGAAGCTGTACCTAACGAGACTGACGCCGGCGGGGCTTTCCCCGACGAGTGGGGCCGACAAGGCCGGCGGGGTGTGCGAGCGGTTACTGGCGCTCTTGGCGCCCCATTTGAGCGACGCCCTGGCGGGGCCGGCGGCGCGGTAGGCGGGTGGCCCCGGCCGGCCTGGGCACGACGCCTGGGCGCTCGGGGCCGGTTGACGATGGTTCCGACCGGGGCCGGGGAGTGACCCCGGCCGGACTGAGATCGAAGTGAGGCCGATGAGTAAGCCGCTAACCCCGCCGCCGCCCCCGTCCGCCCGCTTCGCCGTGGAGCCGTGGCCGGAGGTCGATTGGATCAGCCCCGGCGCCCTCATTGAGTTGCCCCCGGCGGCGGGGTGGTACAACGCGCTCAAGCCCGCGTTCGACTTCTGTCTCGCGGCAATCATTACCGTCCTGGCTCTGCCCCTCATCGGCCTGTGCTGGGCGTTGGTCAAGCTCTCTAGCCCCGGCCCTGGGTTCTACTCGCAGACCCGCTCGGGCTTGGGCGGGCGCCCTTATCGCATTTATAAGCTCCGCACCATGGCCCACAACGTCGAGGCCCGCACCGGCATCCAGTGGAGCCAAAAGGGCGACAGCCGCGTCACCAGAGTGGGGAAGTTCCTGCGCACGACGCACTTAGACGAGTTACCGCAACTGTTCAACGTACTGAAGGGCGAAATGGCCCTGGTCGGCCCGCGCCCGGAGCGGCCCGAGGTGATCCACGCCAAGGGACTCGCGCGCCAGGTGCCGGGCTACCTCAAGCGCCTGGAAGTGAGGCCGGGGGTGACGGGGTTCGCGCAGTTGCAACTGCCGCCCGACTCGACGGTGGGTAGCGTGCGGCACAAGGTCGCCTACGACCTGTACTACGTCACCCGCCAGAGCCTGTGGTTCGACCTTAGGCTGGTGCTCGCCACCTGCGGCAAGACGCTCGGGCTGAACCCGGCGCGGCTGCGGCGGGCGTTCTTCCTGCCCAACCGTCGCGCCGTGGGTGCCGGGTTCCAGCGCCTCGCGGTGGTGGGCGAGTCGGCGCCCGCGCCCGGCGAGTCGGCCGCCCTCCAGACCGTCTGACGCGCGCATGACACCCGCCCGACCGGACGGCCCGCGCGTGCTGGCGCTCGCGCACCGCGCGCCGTACCCGCCCGACAAGGGCGACCGCATCCGCAACTACCACGTGCTGCGCGAACTCGCCCGTCACGCCGCCGTGGACCTGATCGCGCTCGCCGACGAGCCGGTGCCGGCGGAGAGCAAAGCGGCGCTGCGGGCGCTCTGCGGCAAGGTCGCGCTCCTGCCGAGTGGTCGGGCGCGCTGGCTGGGCGCGGCGGCGAGTTTCGCGCGCGGCCGCAGTCTCACCGAGGGGCTGTTCCGCCACGCCGGGGTAGCCCGGACAATTGCCGAGTGGGCGCGCGAAACGCCCTACGACGCGGCCATCGTCTCGACTTCGGGGCTGGCGCACGCGCTCGACCACCCGGCGCTAACGAAGGCCCGGCGCGTGGTCGATCTGGTCGATGTCGATAGCCAGAAGTGGCTCGACTTCGCCGCCGCCACGCCGGGCCTTAAGGGGCGGATCTACCGGCGCGAGGGGACTCGGCTGCGGCGCTTCGAGGCGCGGCTGGCGGACTCAGCCGACGGGGTGTGCCTGGTGAGTCCGCACGAGACGCACGTTTACGACTCGTTCACCCGGCCTGGGGCGGCGACGGTGGCGCGCAACGGGGTCGATCTCAACTACTACGCCCCGACCGAGACACCATTGACGCCCCACTTGTCACTCGTGTTCGTGGGGGCGATGGACTACCTGCCCAACGTCGATGCGGTGGCGTGGTTCGTTGCGGAAGTCTGGCCGGGGGTGCGCTCCGCCCGACCCGACGCCTCGTTCACGATCGTCGGCCGCAAGCCGACGCCGGCGGTGCTGGCGCTCGCCGGCGTGCCGGGGGTGCGCGTCGCCGGCGGGGTGCCCGATGTCCGGCCGTACCTCGCGGAGGCCTGGGTCGCGGCAGTGCCGATGCGGCTGGCGCGCGGGCTGCAAAACAAGGTGCTCGAAGCGATGGCGGCGGGCAAGCCCGTCGTCGCTTCGCCCAAAGCCCTGGCGGCACTCGATGTCGAGCGCGGCGCTGATGTGACCGAGGCCGATACGGCGGGCGAGTGGGTCGCGGCCGTCGGCGAACTGGCGGCGGACGCCGAGTTGCGCCGGCAGTTGGGCCAGTCGGCGCGGGCGTTCGCGGAGCGGCACCACCGCTGGGACCGCTGCCTAGCACCGCTCGTGGGACTCGTGCTCGGCGCCCCCAAAAGTGCGGGTGCGGCGTGAGGGTGGTGCTCGACCCGCGCGTGGTGACGGGGGCCGGCGGGGGGCCGGAGAAGACGATCCTCACGAGTCCGAAGTTCCTGCGCCCGCTCGGCTACGAGATGGTGTGCGCCTACCTGCACCCGCCCAACGACCCTGGGTTCGAGCACCTGGTGCGGCGCGCGGACGCCTCGGGGGCGCCCTTGGTCTCGGTACCCGACCGGGGGCCGCTGGACTTCGGCGTGGTGCGGCAACTGCTGCGAATCTGCCGCGAGCGCAACGTCGAGATTTGGCACGGCCACGACTACAAGACGAACGCCCTGGGGCTGGCGCTGGCGCGCCTGCACCCGATGCGGCTGGTCACCACACTGCACGGCTGGGTCGAGCGCACCACCCGCACCCCGGCGTACTTCCGCATCGACAAGCTGTGCCTGCCGTTCTACGAGCGCGTCTACGCGGTGTCGGCGGACTTGGCCGACGCGGCCAGGGAAGCGCGGGTGCGGCCGTCGCGCGTCGTCACACTCGAGAACGGCATCGACCTCGGCGACTACCGCCGCACGCTCTCGGCGCGCGAGGCCAAGGCGGCGCTCGGCCTCCCGCCGGACTCGCTGGTGGTCGGCGGCGTCGGGCGCCTGTCGGCCGAGAAGGCGTTCGCCGCGCTGGTGGCCAGCGTGGCCGAGCTAGTCCGCCGGGGCGTGGACGCGCGCCTGGCGATCGTCGGCGAGGGTAATGAGCGCGCCAACCTCGAGCGGCAAATCGGCGAGTCGGGCCTCGGCGGGCGCGTGACGCTGGCGGGGTTCCAGCGCGACGTGCGGCCGTACTTCCAGGCGTTCGACGCGTTCGCGCTGCCGAGTCTGCGCGAGGGACTGCCCAACGCACTCTTGGAGGCAATGGCGTTCGGCGTGCCGAGTGTGGCGAGCCGCATCGCGGGCATCCCGAAGGTGATTGCCGACGGGGTTGACGGCGTCCTGATCGAGCCGGGCGACGCGGGCCAACTGACCGGAGCGCTCGCCGGACTGCTCGGCGATCCGCACAAGCGGGCGGCAATGGGCGCGGCGGCGCGGGCGACGGTGGAGGCGCGCTACAGTTTCGCGGAGCGCGTGCGCAAGCTCGCGGCGAGCTACGACGAACTGCTCGGGCCGGCGCGGCGGCGCGGGGTGTACTAGAGATGAGCACCCGCCCGGAGCCGCCCGCCATGATCCGCCGCTTCGCCCCCCACGATTGCGTG
>CAXTPM010000021.1:12025-19061 GCA_964245865.1 uncultured Fimbriiglobus sp.
ACGCCTACCCCGCCCGCCGCCTGCAAACCCGGCTCCCGAAGTTGGCTCGCTTCGTCTACGCGAGCGCCCCGGAAGTCCCCGCCGCCCTCAGCCGCCACCCGGCGTGGCTGGGCGTTTTGAGTGAGGCGTTCGGCCACGAGGTGTTCGCGCTCGAGGCCACCATCGCCGGCGAGTTGTGCGGCTTTTTGCCGTTGGCTTACGTCGAGAGCGCCCTGTTCGGCAAGCACCTGGTGAGCCTGCCGTACCTGAACTCGAATGGCGTCGTGGCCCACTCGCCCGACGTGGCGGCGCGCCTGGTGGACCGGGCCGAGCGGCTGCGCGACGAGCTAGGGGCGGCGCAGTTGGAGCTGCGCCACGAGGCGCCGCTGGACCACCCCGCGCTCACGGGGAGCCTGACCACGAAGGTACATTCGCGGCTGAAGTTGCCGACCGGCGCCGGTGCGGCCGAACGGCTGTGGAAGGGGTTCGACCCCAAGGTGCGCAACCAAATCCGCAAGGGCGAGAAGCCCGGCTTCGGCCTGCGCGTCGGCGGACTCGATCTGCTGGGCGCGTTCTACGAGGTGCTGTGCGTGAACATGCGCGACCTCGGCACACCGGTGTACGGGCGCGGCTTGTTCGAGGCCATCCTGACCACGTTTCCCGCCGACGCCGAACTCGTGGTGGCGTTCGACGGGGCCAAACCGATCGCCGCGGGGCTGCTCCTTCACGGCCCCGGCGTCACCGAAGTCCCCACCGCGTCGAGCCTGCGAGGCTACAACGCCTCGTGCGTAAACATGCTGCTGTACCACCGGATGCTGCTCCGCGCCGTGGAGCGCGGTCAGGCGGTGTTCGACTTCGGGCGCTCCACCATCGACGGGCCGACCCTGAAGTTCAAGCGACAGTGGGGCGCCGAGACCTCGCCCGCGGTCTGGCAGTACGCCAGCGCTGGGCGGGAGACGGCGGCAACCGAGGGGGAGCGGGTGCGGCCGGACAACCCGAAGTTCGCGCGGCTGATTCGGGTGTGGCAGCGCTTGCCGGTGGCGGTGGCCAGCCGAGTGGGGCCGTGGGTGGTGCGGGGGATTCCGTGAGGAGAGGTTTCCGCTATTCCGAGCGGGGGGTGTGAACCTCCCGAGTCTAGCCGGTGTATTCGGCTGGCCCCAACTGATTGAGGGACTCGGGGGGTTCACACCCCCCGCTCAGAAACCCGAGAGTTGGCGGCGGAGCCGTCGGGAGGGTTGCCGTGCCGGTCGATGCGTACATCTTTGCCACGTCGGGCGGGTCGGTCCTGGAGCCGACGCTCCGAGCGCTCAACGCGCACTTCGCGCGCGAGTTCCGCGCCGACACCTTCCACGACGAACCGGACGCGCTCGCCCAGGTGCCGCCGGCCGAGTACGACTTCCTGCCGGACCACTTGCCCCGCGCGGCGTGCGTGCTGCAAGTGCGCCTGATGGGCGCTTACTACGGGCCGGGCTACGAGCGCGGATGGTGGCCCGAGATCGCCGCCGTGTTGGAGTTCCTGCGCCGGCAACTGCCGAACTCTCAAGTGTGGTACGGCCGCGACGACGGCGACTGGGTGCGCGAAGTCACCGCCGAGTCTCTGGACGCACTCTGGGATCACTGGGCCAAGCACGGCGGGAGGCCGTATTACGAGGGGCGACCGGGGGTCGGCGGATGACTCAGCGAGTGAGGCGACCGACGCCCCCGCTCGCCTGGCCCAGTGCGTTTCTCCCCCTCTCCTCTTGGGAGAGGGGGCCGGGGGGTGAGGTCTCTTCGGCGCGGCCAATAAACCCTCCACCCCGTTCGCTCCCCCCTACGACTCGGCCAGCAACCGGGGGCCGACGCCCCAGGCTTGCCAAGTGCTCCTCCCGCCTTCCGCCCCCGCGCGAACTCTTCACCCGCCGTCTACACCGATAGCGGGGCTTGTTCGGATTCGGGCGATTTTGTCTCCGCACGACAACCCCGCGCGAGCTAGACCTTACGCGGCGAGCCGGGCGACTCCCGATCGACTAGCGCCGGCCACCCCGTCAACCGCCGCGCGGACTGTCCCCACTCCCTGAGTGCGGGCCGGGCCGCCACCGCCCCCCGCCCGTGCCCACGGGCGCTCACGGGGTGCCTACTCGGAGAACGCGCCCGATGACCTTCGCCCGCCGGTTACTGTTGGTCGGCACCGACCACCGCTTCAGCCAGATCGTGCAGACCCACCTGCACAAGACGTTCCTCTTGACCGCGCCCGTACTGCGCCCCGCGGACATCTCGGCGGTGGTGGACCGCCGGGCCGACGGGGTCTTGATGTGCCTCGCCGCCGACCCCATTCAGTACGACGAACTCGACGCGGCGATCCGGCAACTGAAGCTGCGCGCGCTCCCCGCGCGGGTGGTGGTGGTCGAGTCGAACGAGTGGCCGGCCTCCCGGCGCGGCGAGTCGCGGCGGGCCTATCATGATGCGCACTTCGAGTGGCAGGACGACCTGCGCGACCTCAACGCCTGGGTGCGCAAGGGCGTGACGCCGGGCACGCCGTTCGTGGACTACTCGCACGAGACCCCGCTCGAACTGGTGCGCCGGCGGCTGGGGGAACTCACGCCGTCGCTCTCCCCGCTCGCCGAACAAGTCTGCACCGCCGCGGCGCACGACGTGGCGGTGCTGATCGAGGGCGAGGCGGGCACCGGCAAGTCGCACCTCGCGCGGCTGATTCACGACTGCTCGCCCCGCGCCGCGCACAAGTACCTCGCCGTGGCGTGCGGGTCGCTCGCCGGGACCGCGCTGGCGGCGGAACTCTTCGGGCGCCAGCGCGGCCCGGCCGGCGACTCCGGCACTAAGATGGGCAAGTTCGCCGCCGCCGGGCCGGGCACCCTGCTGTTGGACGAGATCGACACGCTGCCGCTCGATTTGCAGGCAAATCTCTTGCGCCTGATCGAGACCGGCGAGTACGAACCGGTCGGCAGCCCGGAGACGTTCACGAGCCAGGCCCGCCTGGTCGCCGCGACCAACTGGAGCCTCGCCGAGGCGGTGGAGCGCGGCACGTTCCGGCGCGACCTCTACTACCGACTGCACGTGGCGACGTTCCACCTGCCCCCCCTGCGCGCCCGGCCGCAGGACATCGCGCCGCTGGTGCGCGGCATGGCCGCGCGGTACGCCGCGCGCTTCCGCAAGCCCTTGGTGAGCGTCGCCCCGGAGGTCATCCGCGCCGCCGAAGCCTTCGCCTGGCCGGGGAACATCCGGCAGTTGGAGAACCTGGTCCAGCAGGCGGTGTTGACATCGGCCGGTGAATCGCTCACACTCGCGGACGTGCCGGGGCTGGCGCACCCAGGGGGAACCGACCCGCAGACGACCACCCCGGCGCCGGCGGCGAGCAGCCTGGCGCAGAACCGCGAGTCGGCCGAGCGGGCGGTGATTATTCGCGCCTTGGAGAAGGTGGCGTTCAGCCGCACGCGCGCCGCGGAACTCCTGGGCGTGAGCCGGGTGACGCTGTACAAAAAGATGAAAAAGTACGGGCTGTTCCCCAAGCCGGGGGCGGTGCCGCACGGCTACTTCGAGTTCCCGCCGGCCCCCGCGACCCCCACCGGCCTCGCCCGGCGCGACTAGCGGCCGGCCCCCACCGACCGCGAGACGCACCCCCGCATGACCGCCCCCAGCCCCCCGCCGGCGCCCGAGCCGGACTACTACTACCTTTGCCGCCCCGCGCCCCAGCCCCCCGAGCAGTTCCGGGGCGTCGAGCGCTTGAGCGTCGCCGAGTTCCTGGCCGACGAGCCGGCGTGCCGCACCCTCTGGCAGATGATCGACACCCAGTTCCGCACCCGGCACAAGTTCCTCGCCATCTGGCGCACCACGAGTTACGTGTTCATCCAGCGCGGCGACTCGGGCGCAGTTGACGGCCTCTTGCTCGTGAGTGCGCCGGTCAACTGGCAGATCGACTACGTGGTGGTGCGCCCCGAGGCGCGCGGCCGCGGCGTTGCGGGGCGGCTGGTGCGCGCCGCCGTGGACGCCGCCGCCAAGTCCGCCGTGCCGTACGTGATGCTCACCAGCCGCCCCGGACTGCGGCCGCTCTACGAGTCGTGCGGCTTCACCGTGGTGGCGACCTCGCTCCCCGCCGCCGGGCCGACCTGATAAACTGACCGGATCGAACCGACTTTGCTGGGGACAGAACCATGTGCGGAATCATCGGCTTCACCGGCACGCGCGAGGCCGCGCCCATACTCCTGGAAGGACTCAAGCGCCTGGAGTACCGCGGCTACGACTCGTCGGGCCTCGTCACCGGCACCGGCAAGGCGCTGCACCTGCGCAAGAAAGCTGGCCGCATCGCCGAACTCGCCAAGCACGTCGCCGCGCGCCCCGCCCCCGGCACCTTCGGCATCAGCCACACGCGCTGGGCCACGCACGGCGGCGCCACGGATCGCAACGCCCACCCCCACACCAACACCGCCGGGAAAATCGCGGTGGTGCACAACGGCGTGATCGAAAACTACATGGCGATCAAGCACCAACTGGTCGAGGACGGCGTGGAGTTCGCCTCCGACACCGACACCGAGGTGCTGGCCCACCTGCTCGGCCGCGCCTACCGGGGCGACTTGCTCGACGCGGTGAAGCAAATCCTGCCGCTGTTGAAGGGCACCTACGGGATGGTGGCCGTCAGCGCCGACGAGCCCGGCGTGCTAGTCGGCGCCCGCCTGGGTAGCCCGCTCGTGATCGGCACCGGCCCCGACGGCAACTACCTGGCCTCGGACGCCAACGCACTGGCCGGGTACGCCACGCAGGTGGTGTACCTCAACGACCGCCAAATCTGCCAGCTCGACGGCGAGAGTTACGTGATCCGCAACCAGGATTTCGACACCGTTGACGCGCCGCTGCTGAGTATCGAGCAGTTCCTCGGCAGCGGCGACGCCGAACTCAACGGCTACCCGCACTACATGCTGAAAGAGATTTACGAGCAGCCCGAGAGTATTGCCAACGCGATGCGCGGGCGCCTGGACGACGCCGACGCCACCGCGCACTTCGGGGGGCTCAATCTAGACACGCGCGACTTGCGTGCCATCGACCGCGTGGTGATGACCGCCTGCGGCACGAGCTACCACGCCGGCTTGGTGGGCGAGTATCTCTTCGAGGAACTCGCACGCATCCCGGTCGAAGTCGAGTACGCCTCCGAGTTGCGCTACCGCAACCCGCCGATGACTCCTCGCACGATTATGCTCGGCATCACCCAGTCCGGCGAGACGGCCGACACGCTCGCGGCGCTGCGGGAATCCAAGCGCATGGGGCACACCACGCTTGCGATCTGCAACGCGGTCGGGTCGAGCATCGCGCGCGAGGCCGACGGCGGCGTGTACCTGCACGCCGGCCCCGAGATCGGCGTGGCGAGCACGAAGGCGTTCACCTCGCAGGTGGCCGTCTTGACAATGCTCGCGCTCTATTTTGGCCGCACCCGGCACTTGTCGAGCATCCAAGGGCAGAAAATCATTGATGACATGCGCCGGCTGCCGGACCTGGTGCGGGAGACGCTGCGCTGCCACGAGCGCGTGAAGGTGATTGCCGAGAAGTACGCCGACGCGAAAAACATGCTGTATTTGGGGCGGCAGTATTTATACCCCGTCGCCCTCGAAGGCGCGCTCAAGCTCAAGGAAATCAGCTATGTCCACGCGGAGGGCTACCCGGCCGCCGAGATGAAGCACGGCCCGATCGCGCTCGTGGACGCCGACACGCCGAGCGTGTTCCTGGTGCCGCGCGGCAACGTCTTCGACAAAGTCATGTCGAACATGCAGGAAATCAAGGCCCGCGGCGGGCCGGTGATCGCCGTCTGCAGCCCCGGCGACCGCGACGTGGAGGCCGTCGCCGACGACACCATCCCCGTGCCCGACGTGCCGGAGTACCTGCAACCGATCATTGTCTCGATCCCGCTGCAACTGTTCGCGTATGAAATTGCGCTGCTGCGCGGGTGCGACGTGGATAAGCCGCGCAACTTGGCTAAGAGCGTGACGGTGGAGTAGCAGGTAGTTACAGTTGTAGCCGGAACAAGAACTCATCTTCCGGCTACAACTGTAACTACTCGGCTGCGGCCCGCAGGAACGGCACGACCAACGCCCGGTAGCGCGCCGGGTCGTGAGCGAAGTAGACCTCGTGCCCCGCGTCCTCGAACACCTCCACACGCGCCCCGCCGGGGACAGCCTCGGCGACGGCGCGGGCCTCCTCGGGCCGG
The DNA here is from genome assembly GCA_964245865.1 of uncultured Fimbriiglobus sp. Taxonomy (GTDB): domain Bacteria; phylum Planctomycetota; class Planctomycetia; order Gemmatales; family Gemmataceae; genus Fimbriiglobus. The sequence continues at coordinate 18,192 of CAXTPM010000021.1, forward strand.
GCGTGGCGGTCGCGGCCCCCGGCAATCACCAGCACACGCGCACCCGCCGGCATGCGCGCCGCTGCCTGCGCGGGTGAGACTCGGTCGGCGTGCGCCAGCACCAGCGGGGCGACTAGACGCAATCCCAGGTGCGTGAGGTCCGACAGTCCGCGCGGCAGGGCGTTGTCGCAGCGGTTGCCCACCGCCGTGTCGAGGTCGCGGTACGGGCACTCCAGGACGTAGCCCCGCACGCGCGACCCGAGTTCCGGCGCGGCGAAGATTGCCGCCGCGGCCCCGAGCGACATCCCCTGCACCAGCACCGCCCGACCGGGCCGGCGGCGCTCGATCTCCCCGACGGCCGCGAGCACGTCGAGCCGCCCGCCGTAGCCGAGGTCGTTGGTGGCGCCCGACGAGTCGCCGTGGGCGCGGAACGTGACCGCCGCGACGGCGAACCTCTCCGCGCGGAGCATCCCCATCAGCGGCAGGCACATCCGCCGCGACTGGCCGTTGCAATGCAGGCACAAGACCGTCGGGGCGCTGCTCGGTGCGGTGGGCGGCGCGTCGGCGAGCCAGAAGCCGACGCGCTCGCCGTCGGCGGTTTCCAGCCGGGCCTCGGCCAGCGGCCCCCAGGAGACTTCGGGGGCGGGTTCCGCGAACGCCGGCCGGGCGCGGGAGGTCAGGCGGTTGGCGACGTAGCCCGTGCCGCCGAGCCACGCGGCGGCACCAGCGAGGGAGAGCAGTGCCACGCGGCGGGGCCAGCGGCGCCGGGGCACGACTACTCCTTCGCCCGGCGCAGGTACTTGCCGTCCTCGGTCTGCACCTCGACCAACTCACCCTCGGCGATGAACGACGGCACGCGAATCTTCAGGCCCGTTTCCAAGGTCGCCGGCT
>CAXTPM010000022.1:0-3831 GCA_964245865.1 uncultured Fimbriiglobus sp.
GCATCTGCCGGTGCGAGTACGCCGAACCGGCAACTAATAAATAGGATCCGTATGAAGTTTTCACGAATCCCGCAACTAACACCGAAGCTCGCCTCGACAACCAGACCGTGCCGGCCGACACGATCGTGGTATACATTGCCGGTGCACCCTCCGGCAACAGCGATGAGGCGGGCTTCGGCGGCCCCGGCGGCTACAACGCTAGCGGCAACGCGGCGTTTCTGAACTCCGTGCAGAACCGGGGCCAGTCGGGGTTCGGACCCTGGGGCGGCAGCATCAGCTTCTCAACAAACCAACCCTTCTACTACGGCACAGCCACTCCTGTCCCGCAGGGTAACGTCGATTTCCTGAGCACAGCGACTCACGAGTCGAACCACGTGTTAGGGATTGGCACGTCTAATCAGTGGGACAGCTTGGTCAGCAGTCAGTTCGCCAACTCCCACGCCCGTGCGGTCACCCCAACAGTGTCTACCTCGCCGGACGGCCAACATTTCGCGCAAAACACTCTTTCCTACGGTCAGACAGTGTTGATGCAGCCCAAGTTTCTTACTGGCACTCGGGTGCCTGAAAGTGAACTCGACTACGCCGCGCTCCAGGACATTGGATGGAGCGTGCGATCCGCCGTTCCTCCCGTCACCCCCAGGAAAACGGTGCAGTCGGACTTCAACGGGGACGGGGTGTCGGACATCCTCTGGCACAACCCGCAGACCGGCGGGAACGTGGTCTGGTACATGCAGGCCCCGGTCCCCGCCAGCCACGCCGGCACCATCAAGGACTACGCCACCTACGGCAACTCCGCCACCACCGACACCCCCGTGACATAACCAAGACACTAGTAAGGTGAAGATAGGTAAGAACATCGCTCGGGTAGCCGGGGCTAGGTCCAGGCACTGCCTGGACCTAGCCCCGGCTACCCGGTCAGCTTTTGTTGCTTCATCGACAGCATTATCATCTCTAGCCAGCAATATGAGTCCGTGTTCATTCCAAGGCTACCGCCGCACCGGCCCCGGCGCCGCCGACAGCGCGCTCATCGCGCTCAGGCGCGTCTTGAGTGCCGCCAGCAGCTTGGCCTCGTCGGCGTTCATGCCGCGCTTGATGAGGGCGTTGGTGTCGGCGTCGGGGTTGATGACCGCGCCGCCGAGCGACACGCCGGCGAACAGGCCGCGGCTGCGGGAGTAGCTGTAGATTTCGGCCTCCAGCTTGCCGTCGGTCGCGGCCGACGCCTGCCGGCCGACCGGCCCGGCGGCGACGGCGGCGTCGGCGCCGAGTGTCAGCTTATTCTTCCCTTCGAGGATGCGATCCAGGCTGTGGCGCGTGCGGAACACCAGCACGACATCCGTCGATTCGACGCCGGCCTGGAACCCCACGCTCGCGCCGCCGATGTTCACGAACACCGGCTCGCCCCAGTTGCCGTTGAGGTCGCGCGGGATGACCACGCCGTGGCCCCCGCGCCCGCCGAAGACGAAGCCGGCCTTGATGACCTTCGGGATAATCGCCACGCCGTGGGCGCCGCCCAACAGCGCCGGCGGGATCGACTGCTCCTTCAGGGCGCTGAGGGCTTCGAGGACTTCGTCGGAGTCCTGCAAGGTCTTCGAGGGCGGCGGGGCGGCGACCGAAGTGGGGGCGCCGAAGAGGGCGAGCGCGAGGAGAGCGGGGATTGCGGAAGCGGTTCGGGTCACGGGGGTCTCCAACTCGGTGCGGGTCCGGCGGACTCTCTCCCACGCCACAAGTTGCGGGGGAGGCCGCGCGGGCAGCATACCCCGGAGCGCCGCGCGGCCGCAACCGCACTCCCCCGGTGAGGATTTGCCCCGCCGGTCTACTATTCCAGTAGGCGCCCCGAACTCAGGACCGACTCCACGTCGGCGGGGCGGGCTACCATGGTGGCCCGGCCTACCACGGCGGGGGCTACGACGGCGCGTACCGCGGCGGCTACGGCTACGGTGGGGGGTACGGCGGCTACCGAGGCGGCTCGTTCAGCAGCTTTAGCCTCGGCATCGGCATCGGCGGCTTCGGCTACCCCGGCTACGGCTACGGCGGACTGGGCTACGGGGGATACGGCCGCGGCCTCGGGTACGGCGGCTACGGTTACGGCGGTGGCTATGGCCTGCGCGGCTACGGGCTGGGCGGGGGCTACGGCTACGGTGGCGGGGTGGCGGTCGTCGCAGCCTCGCCGGTGGTGGTTGCACCGCCCGTGCTCGCCGTCGCGCCCGCCCCAGTCCTCGTCGGCGGCTCGACTACCGTTGTGGCCCAGGCCGAGACCGTCCCCGCCGTGCCGGCGCCCGCGCCGACGGTCCCAGCGCCGCTGCCGGGCGCGCCCGAGACCGGCCTGCGCATCACGGGGCTGGGCGAGGGGACGGCCAAGTCCGCCGGGTTGCACCCCGGCGACATTATTCTCTCGATCGACGGCGCCCGCACCCAGACCCTGCCCGAAGTTCGCGCGGCCCTCACCGGCGGCAAGGTGCAAGTCGTGGTGGAGTACATCGACGCGGCCACGGGGTCCGTCGAGCGCCGCAGCGTCGGCGTGGCCGACGGCAAACTCGGCGTGCTCGTCACCGAGGTGCCCGTCGGGCGGGCCTAGCAGAAACGCGGGGCGTGGAACCAAAGAGCGCGCGCGAGGCGAAGGCCCGGTGACCATGGTCACCGGGCCTTCGCCTCGCGCGCCACCAGGTCCGCGAAGCGCTCGGCACTCCCCGGCGCGCCGCCGAAGAACAGGCGCGGCTCGGCGAGTTCGACTTCCATCAGCACCGGCCCGCCCTTCCCCGGCGCCAGGTCGATGCGGGCGTAGAGCAGGCCGCGCCCGCCCGGCACGGCGTCCAGCGCCGCCTCGGCCAGTTCACGCTCGGCCGGGGCGGGGTCGCGCGGGGTCGTGACCGTCTCGGCGACCGCGCCGCAGGGCTTGTCGCCGCCGCCGGCGAGCATGGCGCCCTTGCGCACCGCGTGGGAGTAGCGGCCACCGAGGAACACAACATCGGTTTCGCCCGCGCCGTCGATGCCGCCCAAGTACGGCTGCACCATCGCGGTGAGGGCAAGCCCGTGCAACCGCCGCACGTGGCCGAGCGCCGCGGGGCCGTCGCCGGGGCCGAACGTCGCGGCGAGCCGGCTCCCGGCTCCGACACTCGGCTTGACCACGAACCGCCCGACCGGAACCTCGAATGCGCCGCCGGGTCCGACGTAGGTCGTCGGCACCGTCGGCAGCCCGCTCCGAGCGAGTTCACCTAGATAGCGCTTGTCGAGGCTCCAGCGCACCGCTTCCGGCGGATTCAGCACCCTCGGCAGCGCGCCCAGCCACGACAGGTAGTCGGCCGGCCTCGCCTCGTAGTCCCAGGTGCTGCGGATCACCACGAGGTCGAAGTCTGCCCACCGGACGGCGGGATCGTCCCACACCTGGGCGCTGGCGTCGAGACCGCACGCCGCGAGCAGCGGCAGCAGCGGCCGGTTGTCGGGGTCGAGGCCGGGGTGGGCGCGGCAGGTGGCGAGCGCGAGGCGGGGTGCGGGCATGGCTGGATGATACGGATCGAGACGGGAAGAAAGTTTTCGAGAAAGTTGCGGTACACAACCGTGTGTTGGTCACGAGGTTACGGCCTTTCAATGGTCCGATCGATGCTGATTCTGGCGGAATATGCTGGCGAACTCCGCTTGCTGTCGATTAGCCTGAGTGCGGGTAGTGCGGGCAAACTCGCCCGACTCACCCAGCACCGCGAGGAGACAGAGATGTCGATCCGGCTAACTTGGGGGGGGGGTTGGCGACCAGCGCCCGCCCCGCGTTTAGGATGGCGGCGGTTCAAGCGGCGGCGCTCGTCGCCGCGACGGCGGGCGGGGTGGGGGCGGCGGACC
>CAXTPM010000022.1:3841-13567 GCA_964245865.1 uncultured Fimbriiglobus sp.
GCCGCGACCGGGCGGGCGGCCGAGAAGTCCGGGGCGAGGAAGGGGTTGGCCAGCTGGCGGGAGACGACCGTCTGCGGCACGACCCGCCGCTCGGGCGGGGTGGGGGCGGCGGACCCCACATACGGTTTGGGTCAGAACCAGTATGTGGTTTTTTCGACGACTGCCACCAGGACGGTCACTCTGGCTCGCGGCCCGGATGACGCACTCTGGCTCGTCGCAACGACGAATTCGGGCAGCAACTACACCTATGCCGGCGATTTGACCGACAACGGCTGGGTCGAGCCGGTCCAGCAGGCGGGCACTGACGGCGCCACGGCCGCGCAGGCTGACCACCCCCCCGGTCGGCTTCCGCCGCAAGGCGTTCCCGAGGGGCCAGGTGTACCTCCGGCAAACCCTCAGCCACCCGCGACACCTACTCCCGCACCGCCGAAGGACAAGAAGATCGAGATTGGCGGCACCAAAGTCGTCAAGAAGCCAGACGGAACGATTATCATCACTTTCCCAGACGCATCGGGCGCGAGTGACATTACGATTATTGTCGATCCACCCGGCCCAGATGGGCGTCGCAAGATCAGGGTCGTCGATAGTGATGGTCTAATCATCGGCATCGACCCAGGCACGCCGCGACCCAATCCAGCACCGCCTCAACCGCGGTAGACACCAGCTCTAGTGCCGGCCCCGCGTTACCAAGCGCCGGGCCGGCGTCGCTACGCCCATCAAATCGCCATGTAGCTACAGAGGGTGCTGAGGGCTATGACTATCTATATACTGATCGTGGCAATCTCTGGGGTTTTCGCCAGCAGTGGCTCATTCGGTGACACGCTACGTACTGGCTGGCTTGACTTTACGGCGCCCCCAGGATACTTCGCGGTTCCATTCAAAGTGGAACCCAAGAATAATCACATTTGGGCTGATGGTACGATTCAGGGGAAATCAGTCTCGTTTCTGGTTGACACGGGCGCGACCAATAGCTCTGTCAGCGAACAGACCGCTGTAGCTCTTAAACTGCCCATCAAGGATGACGGTGTTGTGAAAGGGACGACCCTCGCTGGTCTGAAGCGCGGGGTAGCGCCGCTGCCGCCTGTGACTCTCGGGGGACTTCAAATAAGTAGCTTCGAGGCCGAAGTGTTCGACTTCCAGGCGATCGTGAAGAACACCACTCACGAGATGCAGAAGTACCACGGACTGATCGGCAGTAACTTGTTGATTGCTTACCAGGCGAAGATCGATTACTCAACGAACGCACTATACCTAAAAGATATGTTGCGCTATGATCTCCGATGCATGCAAGGCGCCTGGAAGCTTGAATCACTGACTGTTGCCGGCAAGATTAACAGCGACCCCGAGTTTCTGGCCAAGTTCTCGCTAACTATCGCCGGAGACAAGTGGCGCATGATTACGGGCGGCAAGGTACAAGTCGGGAACGTTTCGCTACTGGACGAGCAATCTCCGAAGCGCTTTGGCCTCAAAAACTGCAGCACCAACGGCAAGCCGGCCACAAGCGGTGGCCAACCTATTCCAGACGACGCTTACGTCACGGTGCTACCATACGAAGTGAGTTGGGGTAGATTTCGGTTTGCCACACCGAGCGAAGTCGTAAGTGGAATGTCACCCGCGAAGATCGAGTCTACCGCAACGAATAAGACAGCTATCCTCACCTGGGTCCGCGCCCGCTAGCCCCACTGGAGAGCCGACGATGGCCGCACTGCACGTCCTGTTGGTCGCCGCCGCCTTTAGCGCCGCCGTCGAGGGGACCAAGGAAGTCCTCGTCGAGCCGGACCCGCCGCGCGGCGACCTCGTGCTCACGCACTACCCCCTGCTCAAAACGGTCATCGTCGCCCACACCGACGGCCGCCCTACCGTCGCCGTCCGCTACCTGGGGCTGGCCGTCCCGCTGCGGCGCATGGTGCCGAAGCCTTAACCCCGCCGGCTACCTCCCCGCCGCCACCCCAAACGTCACCAGGTAGTTCTCCTTCAGCAGCCCCTTCGCCTCGCCCAACTTGGCGAACCCCGCCGCGAACTCGGCCTCGACCTCGGCCAGGCCCGCGCGGGGCGTGGCCGAGTACCCAGTAGCTGCTCGCGCCGGGGGCGCGGGCGAAATCGGCCAGCACCGCGCGCCTGCCGGGCTTGAGCGCAGCCTTCAGGCGGGTAAACAGGCCCGTGCCCGCGCCGGGGTCGGCGACCGACTCGAACGCTAGGAACAGGCTCGCCGCGCCGTTGCGGGCATAGATGCCGCCGCACCGCCCGACGTGGCCGGGGCCGGCGGGAGCGGCTCCCGGACCTCGCCAACGAGCGGCCGGAGCGTCTCGTCCGCGCACACGACCGGGCGCCGCGTGTCGTGCGGCCGGGTGCTAAGACTGTTGCGGTTTTTCGATCACGTCGTACGAAAGTGCGGCGCCGGAGAGGTAGCAGTCCGACGCGCGGAAGTCGAACAACTTGGGCTGCTCGCCGGCGAGCAGCCCGAGGTCGTCGGTGGCGACGTAAAACAGGTTGTCGAACACGCCGATTTTGACATCCGCCACACGGCCGAAGCCGACGCTCGGGCGCTTCTGGAAGCGGAACTCCTCGACCCCGCCGAGTACGAGTTTCAGCCGCACCGCCGCCGGCTCGGCGCCGAGGTCGCGCAGCGCGGTCATCGCCGTGACGCGCAGTTCGGCACCCATCCGGCCCCCGGCGCGGCCGAGTCGCACGCGCAGAAGCCTGCCGCCGGCGAAGCGGTACTGCCGCAGGAATTGGGGCAACTGCTGGCGGGTGACTTCGGGCATCACACTCCCCCGTCTGGCACAATGTAATATTTAGACTAGTGCGTCGAACACGCGCACGCGAGCCCAGTGCTGCTTCTGCTCGGCGATGAATTGCATGTGCGTCGGGTCGGTCTGGTACTGGTCGTGGGCGTCCCGGTCGGTGAACAAAATATGCAATGCCACCTGCCAGTCGCGGTCGTTGACCGGGCGGTCGAGGTCGGCGGCGAGTGGCCCGGCGGCGAAGAAGACGATGCCCGGCTGGCAGTTCAGGTACTTGTGGCACGCGGCCACGAGGTCGGCGGTGCGCTCGGGCGACGGGTCGCCGAGGGTGAAGTAAACCGAGTGCAGGAGTCGCGTGGGGTCGGTCGGCGTGGTCATGGCGGCGTCCGTGAGTGGGGTCGCCCTCAGTGTATTCGCGCCGGCAACCCTGGCCGGGCGTTAACTGCTAGGGCCGGGCCAAAATCTCGCGCGCGGCAGTCCAGAATGCGGCCGACTCGCCGCCGGCGTTCTCGCGCGGCAGGCCGAGGCCGGTCGCCTGCACTTGCGCCACGTCGTCGCCCTTGAAGTCGGTCTGGCGAAACACCAGGTACCACAGGGTTCCGGCGCGGACTTCGGTTTCGTCGATGACGTACACCGGCCGGCGGGCGGGGTCGGCCACGAGGGCGTTGAACTGGGCGAGGCGCTCGCGGAGCGTCTCGGGGCTGGTCGCAAGCGCGGTGAACGCCAGCCCTTGCGCTTCGGCGAGTTCGCGTGCGGCGCTGGGGTCGGCCTCGGGCGGGTGGACGTAGACGACCGACTTTGCCCCGGCGGCGCGGATGGCCTCGAACCCGCCGCTGGTCGGCTTGCGGCCGGTAAACGCGCCGGGGTGGCCGGGGACGGCGGCGAAACCGCTTACGGTTTGCGGCGTCGGCGTGGCGGGCTTCTGGGCCGTCGTCCCCTCGGGCGGCAGCGCCGGAATCGTCGGGGTCGGTCGGGGGTTAGCGGGCGTCCGAGAAACGGCCGGCTTGTTGCCGGGGTCGGGGTAGACGATCTCGCGCGGCGGCAGGTCGGGCGCCGCGCCGCGCACCTCGGGAATCTCCGCCGGCGGGTTCGGGCTGGCCTGGCGCGGCGGGACGGTGTAGACGCCGGGGGCGGTCGGCACGTCGGCGGCGGGGAGGCGCCCGCCGCGCGACGGCGGCACCGGCTCGCCGAGGCCGACGGGCGGGCAGGCGTCGCTGCTACAGTCCGCCCGGCGCGCCTTGTGGTGGCAGCCGGCGTTGCAGAGTGCGACTGTAACGATTATCAGGGTGATGGCCGCTTGGGGCGTCATCGCGAACTCTCCACGGGGTGCCGGCGAAGTGTAATTCGTACAAGTCGGGTCCGGCGTGCGAATCCATGCATTCGGCGCGCCGCAATTTTGGCGGCGTGAGCGGTCGTAGCGGCTGGGCGGTCTGCGCGGGGCGATGGCTAGGCCGGGCGGTAGCGGACGACGCGAATCTCTTTGACGGGCAACCCGGCAGGGAGCGCGCCGAGTTCGTCGAGCATCCAAGCCAGCACGCGCCCGGCGTGCTTGCCGCCGGTGCCGGCACCAATTAAGGGCAGCGCGACGGACGTGAAGCCGTGCCGAGTCGCCAGTTCGACCGCGTTGCGGGTCGAGGCGCGGATCGAGAACTCGGTGGAGCGCCACAACAAGTTGATGCCGGCGACGTGGATGATCGCCCGGTGCGGCAGCCGCCCCGCCCCGGTGAGGACCGCCCCGCCGAGGGGGATGCGGCCGAGCCGAGCGAGTTCGCGGAACGGGCCGGCGCCCGCGCGGCGGCGGATCGCCTTCGACACGCCCTGCTGGACTAGCAGCCACCAGGGGATGACGTTGCGGTTCCAGGCGTTAACGATCACATCGACATCTTGGTCGAGTAGGTCGCCGTCAACGACTATGATGTGCATAGATGGATCGACTAAAACTCGATCGAGTCGGCCGCGTCGCGCGCGTCCTGTTCGGCCAGCACGGCGAGTTCGGTGAGGCGCGCGGCGGTGACGCCGATGCGCTCGAAGCATTCCGCGACGATGCTGTTGGGGGCGCGGAAGAGCGTAATCAGTAAGTCGAGTTGGGTGAGGGAGTTGCGCCCGTAGTCGGCCGCGCGTCCCGAGGCGTCGCGTAAGAGGCGAATGACGTTGTCCGAGAGGAACTCGCGGTTGAGGTGCAGCCGGTTCGGCGTCGGCGAGTCCTGGTGGAACAGATCGCGGAACTGTTCGATGAGCCGCTTCGGGTCGTAGTTGAGGCGCCCCACCCACTGTGATATTGCGGCGTCGGGGGCGCTCAATAACCCCATGAATAAGTGCGGGGTGCGTACCGATTCCCAGTTGGTGTTGCGCGCGTGCACGAGCGATTCGGTGAGTGCCAGGAATGTCGGCCGGTCGGCGACATCGCCCCGGACGCGGCCGGCGGGGTCGAACACGTCGTCGGGGTCGCGGTCGGGCATGGGTCACGCGAGGGGGGGGCGAACTGTTCGCTGCGGGAATCGTGCCCGCAACGTGGGGTTGATTATGCGGGTTGCGACGCGGTTTGCAAGCGGACCTGATTCGCCGACTCGGAGAAAGTGCGCGGGGTTGTCGTGGAAGCCGACATTTCGCGCCGGGGGTGTAAAGAGCCGGCATCGGCTTAGCGCGGCTGAACAGGATTGCGGCGGCGGATGGGACTGACCCAGCCGCGCGACGAAACCGGGGAGCCTGGCAGCGCGGACCACTGCTCGCGGTCGCCCAGGCCGAACACTTCGGGCAGTGCGACATCCACTTGTGACGGCCGGCGGAGGTAGATTGTGGCACGCCGCAGGCCCATCGAATGTTCCGCCTCACCCACTAAGGCGACGGTCTCGTTGGCTTCGTAGATGCCCGCGCCCATGAACCGCGCGTGGTGCGCGAACCCCCGCCCCAGGGCGGATAGTCTGGCCTCGTCCGCGTTATCGAAGGGTTCGCCGGCCGTCCCCAAGTCGGCCAGGATGTGTCGCAGGATGCACAAACTCAAGGCCGTCTGTTCTAAAATCGGCGGGCGCGCCGACGGGGCGTAGGTCGGCTCGACCAGCGGGTCGTCCCCCCACTGCCACTCACAAAAGAACCGGTGCGGCGGCGGGTCGGCCTCGCGCAGGTAGCGGGCCATGATGCCGAGTACAGTTTCGTCGTTGTGGCCCAAAAGGCTCACTCCGACCGAGGTGCTGAATAGTTCGAGTTCCAAGCCGGTGGTGCGCATCGGCGTGGAGCCGTTGAGGCCGCCCGCCAGCGTCCCGTAACAGCCCGCGTCGTGCGCGAACGCCACGAACTCCCGCACCGACTCCGGCAGCGCTAGCCCCAGCCGCGCTTCGACCTCCCCAACTTCCTTGGCCCGCCCGCCGACATCGGGCACATCAATCCCGTGCCAGCGCTCGGTGAACTCTCGGATCAGCCGCCAGCGGCCGCGCACGTCGTCCGGCACGCCGTCGCGGAATACCGGGTCGTAGCGGCTACCGTCGGTGCCGGTGGCTTCGAGCCAGTCGAGGTCGAATTGCGGCAAAAGCTCGTTGCGGCGGGTCTTGAGTCGCCAGTATTCATCACTGTAAACCGGCACCGCCCGCATCGCCTGGCAGACGCGGACCAACTCGAACCGGGGGTCGCCGCGCTCCTCCAGCCAGTCGGCGTACACCAGGCGCACGGTGTCGCCCTGCGGGTCGGCGGCAATCGCCCGGAGGAACGCGGCCTCGTCGCCCATCGGGCCTACTCCGAACGCAGTGGCGCGCTCAACTCGGTCGCCAGCCGCGTCACGCCGGCCAGTGCGGCGGCGCGGCCCGCCGGGTCGGCGGCGGGCGCCATCAGCTTGGCGAGCGCGCTGCCGACGATAACGCCGTCGCAGAGTTGGCCGAGCCACGCCACCTGCTCGGGCCTGCTGACGCCGAAGCCGACGCACAGGGGCCGGTCGGTGAGGTTCCGCAGGTCGCCTAGCATCTCCGCTAACGAGTCCGAGAGCTTCGCCGCCTCGCCGGTGATGCCCACCAAGCTGACGACGTACACGAACCCCGTGCAGGCCCGCGCGGCCCGCTCGGCGCGCTCGGGTGACGTGGTGGGCGTGACTAAAAGTGTCAGCGCGAAGTTGTGATTGCGCGACAGTTTCGAGAGGTTCTCGGCCTCCTCGATCGGCAGGTCGGGCACCACCGCGCCCGCAATTCCATGCATCAGGCAGTCGGTAATAAACTGCGCCGGCCCGCGCTTCCACACCAAGGAGTACGACGCCATCGCCACCAGCGGCGTGGCGTAGCCGGGCGACTGGGTGACGGCGGCGCAGGTCTCGTACAGGCCGCGCAGTTTGAAGCCGGCGGCGAGGGCGCGCGTGTAACTCGCCTGAATCACCGGGCCGTCGGCGATGGGGTCGGAGAACGGCACGCCGACTTCGATGAGGTCCGCGCCGCACCCCGGCAGCGCGGTCAGCAACTCGCGCGTGAAGGCGAGGTCGGGGTCGCCGGCGGGGACGAACGGGATAAAGGCGGCGCGCTTCGTGGCGCGCAGTCCCGAAAATAAACTCTCGACGGCGTTCATACGGTGCGTACTTTCGCGGCGGTCACGTCAGAGGTATTTGATGCACAGTACGCCGCACACAATCAACACCGCCCCGAGCGCGCGCCCGGCGGTGAGTGCCTGGCCCGGCAGGCCCATGAGCGCGTAGTTGTCGAGCAGCATCGCGGCCAGGAGTTGCCCGCCGACCACGAGCGCCGCGTAGTTGGCCGCACCGAGTCGGGGGGCCAGCAGCGCCCCGGAGAGCACCACCACCGTGCCGAGCGGCCCGCCGACCCAGTGCCACCACACCGTACTCCGCACCGCGTCCATCGCCGGGGGCGCGGGGCGTATGAGCAGCATCGCGGCGCTGGCGAACAGGATGGTGCCGCAGACCGAGAAGAACGTCGCCCACAGCGGATTATCGCCCAGTCGGCCGCGGAACTGGCCGTTGGCGGCGGCCTGCACGGCGAGCGCCACACCGGCGACCGCGGCGCCGAGGGCGTAGAGCACGGCGGCCGAGTTGAAACTACTCATGGGGGATTAGCATACACGCCCGCGCCCGGTTCGGGGAGTTCCCAACTCCCCCCGGCCACAGCGGCCCCAGCGGCCCCAGCGGCCGGACCCGCCCCCAGGTCGGCCGCGATGTCCACCGTGAACGTGCTGCCGCGCCCGAGTTCGGATTCGAGTGTCACGTCGCCGCCCAGGAGTTTGGCGAGTTCGCGCACGATCGAGAGGCCCAGCCCCGTGCCGCCCTGCTCGCGCGTCAGCGGGTTCGAAGCCTGGCGGAACTTGTCGAACACGAGCGACTGTTCCTCGGGCGGAATGCCGACGCCGGTGTCGATGATTTTAATCGCCAGTCGGCCGGACGCCGTACTCGCGGCGGCGGTGACGCGGCCCCCCTCCGGCGTGAATTTGATTGCGTTCGACACGAGGTTGTTGATAATCTGCGTGAGTTTGCCGGCGTCTTGGATCACGTTTTGCATACCGGCGTCGGCCTGCACGCGCAGCTCGACCGACTTCTTTTCCGCGGCGGGTCGGTAGAGCGCGCACGACCGCTCCAGCAGTTCGGCGGGGTCGAGCGCCGCGGGGTGCAGGCGCATCTTGCCCGCCTCCATCTTGGCGAGTTCTAATATGTCGTTGATGAGCGATAGTAGCTGCTGCCCGCCGGTCATGATGTTGCCGGCGTAGCGCTGCTGCTTGTCGCTCAGGTTGTCCGCCGAGATCAGCACCTCGCTGAAGCCGATGATGGCGTTCAGCGGGGTGCGCAGCTCGTGGCTCATCGTCGATAGGAAGTCACCCTTGAGGCGGTTCGACTCGAACAGCGCCATATTCAGGCGCGCGAGTTCATCGACCTTGCGGTCCAAGTCCCCGATGAGGCCGCGGTTGCGCTCCTGCATGGTGGTGAGGTTGCGCAGCATGCGGTTGAATGCGTCCGACAAGTCCTCGAACTCGTCAGCCGTTTGGATTTCGCTGCGCACGTTCAACTGCCCGGCGGCGATGGCGTCGGCGACGCTCTTGAGGTGCTTGAGCGGCTTGACGATCACATACCGAATCACCGCGTAGCTGCCGGCGAGAATTAATATTGTGGTTCCGACGGCGAACGCAATCAAGATCGCGCGGTTGGTGTGGAAGCCGCTCTCGATGAACTCGGTGGAGAGCTGCACGCGCACGACCCCCATGAGGTCGCCGGCGCGCAGGCCCGGCTCGGCCATCGCGGCCGAGTCGCGGCTGAACCCGCCGAAGTATTTGCCCATGCTCTCCGGGCTGTTGTGGCACGCCACACACGACGGGTAGGCCCGAATCGCGCCGTAATAAATGTACGCCCGCTCGGCGGGGGCGGTGCGGTGCGACTCGCTCGCCGCCGGGTCGTTCTTGAACGAAGTCAACAGACTCAGGTCTTCGGCCGAGGGCTGATTCTCGGGCCGCGTCGAGTTCGGCTTAATCAGCCAGTATTGATACCCCTTCAACTTCTCGGGCCACTTCTCCTCGGTCTGGCGCTGGAACTCCTCGATGCCGACGCGCAACTCGCCGCGCGCGTGAATGCGCGCCACGATAGTAGACATCAGCGCGCGCCCGGTGTGCTCGAGCTGGTCGTAGGCGAGTTCCTCAGTCTGGCGCGCGTAAATGTAGAAGCTGATAAACATCAGCGTCAAAATGCCGATGGCCAGGAGCCACCGGCACTTGCGCTCGAGGCTGGTTTCGCCAAGCAGGCGCTTCAGGCTGCGGTAGCTCATCGGCCGTCGCCCGCCACCGGGGCCGGCTGGCAGTTGGGGCAGAAGTGGCTCGACCGCCCGGCGATTCGCAGCAGGACCAGCGGCACCTCACACGAAAGGCACGGCTCGCCGCCGCGCCCGTAGACGGCGAACTCGCGCTGGAACCCGCCCTGCAGGCCGGAGCCACCCACATAGTTGCGGATGCTACTGCCGCGCGCGGTGATGGCCGGGCTCGCACTGCTGCTGGTCCTCGGCTCGGTACTGGTCGCGGA
>CAXTPM010000022.1:13577-17345 GCA_964245865.1 uncultured Fimbriiglobus sp.
CCTTTTCGAGATCCGCCACAATACATTTTGCGAGCCGGCGCAACTCCCTCGGGGCCGCGTCGCTGCCGCGCGTGAGCGGGTGGATTTTGGCGCGGTGCAGCGCCTCGTCGGCGTAGATATTTCCGACGCCGGCAATAATTGATTGGTCGAGTAAGATGGCCTTCAGCGGCCGATCCGACCGGCGCACCGCCTCGACCCACGGCGCGACCTCGAGCGCGAACGGCTCGGGGCCGAGCCGTTCGTTTAAGAACGCGTGCGCATCATCACTCGCGTGGAACAAATCAACGCTGCCGAAGCGGCGAATGTCGCGGAATCGCAATTGTTGCGCGCCGTCGTCCAAATCGATCGTGAGGTGCAGGTGCGTCGGCCGCTCGGTCTGCGCCGGCACGACGGTGAGTTGCCCGGTCATACCGAGGTGCAGAATGACGTAGGCCGGGCGGTCGGCGGTCAGCAAAATCCACTTGCCCCGCCGCGCCAGATCGGTCACGCGGCTACCATCGAGTGCGGCGACCAGCCCCGCGGGCCACGGCCGGCGCAAGCCCGTCCCGACCGGCGTGACGGCCGCGAGGCGCCGGCCCACGAGAAGTGGCGCGAGGTCGCGGACGACGGTTTCGACTTCGGGCAGCTCGGGCATACCGCGATTGTACGCCGTCCAACTTTGAGAAGGAACAGCGATGCCGAGCAACCGCCCGAGTCCCAGCCGGCGCGAGTTCATCGCGGCCGGTGTTGCGCTCGCCCCCCTGGCCACAGGACTCGCCATGACTCCCGACGACGTGACCAAGCCGCCCGCCCCCGTGCCGACCACGCCGGGGACGCGCGACTACCCCGCGCCCGAGTTCCAGCCGAAGTACGCCAAGCCGTTTCTCGACCTCACGCTCGCGCGCGACTTCGTGATCTACTGCCACTACGACCTGGCGATGGCCGAGAAACTGCTCGCCAAAGACCCGGCGCTGGTGTACGCGACCGTCGATTGGGGCGGCGGCGACTTCGAGACCGGCCTCGGCGGCGCGGCGCACCTCGGCAAGCGCGACATCATGGAGTTCCTGCTGAGCCGGGGCGCGCGGATGGATATCTTCTGCGCCGCGTCGCTGGGGCTACTGGACGTGGTGAAGGGAATGATCGAGGCCGCGCCGGCACTCGCCAACGCCAAAGGGCCGCACGGCTTCACCCTGGCGATGCACGCGAAGTTCGGCGGGGCGGCGGCGGCGAAGGTGCTCGACTACTTGGGGACGCTGCCGCCGGCGGGGAAGTAGGGGCGGGTCTGCGACTTCCTGAGCAAGAGCGTCAGCCCCCGCGCCCGTCCGACCATCACAGCAGGCAATAAAGCGTTACACGCTCAGCGGGCTGGCGAACCTGCTCAGGAGGACGGCGGTGGCCCTACCTGGGCCGCGTACTCCTTCAGACAGCGCTCGATTACGGCCACGGCCTCGGTGTGCGGCATCCAACTGGCCAGAGGGTAATTGCCCTCGCGCCGAAAGCCACCAGAGTCGATGCCGCCTCCGTCCGAAGGGAGGACGCCCCGGTCGTCGGCGATGTCGAACCCCCAGCCGTCGTAGCGGGCGCGGAAATACAAGTCGCGGCCGCGCACTTCGCCCCACGCCTGGACCGGACAGACGCCGGACACCTCGAAGGCCGCGCCGAACTCTGGCGCGGCGACGATCAGACGCTCAAAGCCGGCCGGGTCGGGCTGGACGATCATCGGGTGCCACTCGGATCAACGTTCACGACTCTCTCGTCGGCGTCGCGCGGGTTACTCGCCCTCGACCTCGAACGCCGCCTCGTATTCTAAACCGCAGATGAACGCCGCGAAGTTCTCGGCCACGGGAGTGATTTTGTAATCGCTTTCCTGAGCGATGTGAACAACTTTCGGTTCCATGCTGGGTCCGCAGTCGCGGTAGTCGAGGCAGAGCATGTCGTGCCCGGCCGAAGGGCAGTCGGCGAAGTAGACGCCAATGGCGGGGTAGCCCCACTCCTCGGGCCAGAACTCGCTGCCGAGGTGCCCGCATAGGGAGTACGACTTCGCGCGACCAACGGCGAAAATGCCACAAATCGCCACGTGGTCGCGCGCCCAGGTGGTCGGCACGGCGGCGCGGTGGCACGTCTTGCGCGGCAGCCCGCCGTTCTGCGTCTGGGCGAGTTCGAGGTATGATGCCGGCAGTTTGTAGCCGAGTTCGCGTTCAACGGACTCGATTAACTCCGCGCTCGGCGGCGGCTCTGTGTACTCGCGCTCGCCGTACTCAGATGGCTCCCAGAATTGGGCGAGGTCGATACCGGGGAAGAATTGACTCATGGAGGCGACTCCGGTCGGGGTGGTCTAGTCGTTGTATTCCGAGCGGGGGGCGTCAGCCCTCCGAGCCGGTCCAACACTTGCAGCGACCCTCAAATGTTGGACCGGCTCGGAGGGCTGACGCCCCCCGCTCAGGAAGCCGAACGTGGTCGCGGCACTACCACGCAAGCCGCCCCCGTCGCCGGGTGCGGCGCCACCGCAAGCTCGACCTCATACGCCGCCCGCAGGTTCGCGGCCGTGAGCACCTCGCCCGGCGCCCCGTTGGCCACCACGCGGCCATTGGCCAATAGTACGAGCCGATCCGCCCAGACCGAAGCGAGGTTCAGGTCGTGCAGCGTCAACACCACCGCCACGCCGTCGCGCTCGGCGAGGCGGCGCACGGCATTAAGCAGTTGCTGCTGGTAACGCGGGTCGAGGTGCGCGGTCGGCTCGTCGAGCATCAGGCAGCGGGGTTGTTGGGCCAGTGCCCGCGCCAGCCGCACGCGCTGCGCCTCCCCGCCGGAGAGTTCGGAAACAGGGCGGTGACGAAAATCGGCTAGTCCGAGCGATTCGAGCGCCGCCCCGACGGCCGCGCGGTCGTCGGCGCCCAGAGGCCGATACCACGGGCGGAACGGCAACCGGCCGAGGCGCACCGACTGCTCGACCGTCAGGGCCGACGGCGGGTCGGCCCCCTGGGCGCAGTACGCCAGTTGCCGGGCCACGGCACTCGGCGAGAGCGGCGCGAGGTCGCGGCCGGCCCACGAAATGCGCCCCGACGCGGGTGTCAGGAGTCGGGCGCAGAGTTTCAGCAGCGTCGATTTCCCGGCGCCGTTCGCCCCGAGGATCGCCACGACCTCGCCGGGCCGGGTCGCCAGCGACACCCCGGCCAACACCGGCGCGGCGTAGGCGAAGCTCACCGACTCGACCGCGAGTCCGGCGGCGCTCACAGCGCCCGCCGCCGCGCGACGCGCACCAACACCAGCAGGAAGAACGGCCCGCCGAGGAAGCTCGTCAGCACGCCCAACGGCAACTCGCCCGGCGCCACGGCCGTGCGCGCGAGCAGATCGGCGGCGGTCACGAGTGTGGCCCCCGCGACCGCGCTCGCCGGGACGAGTCGGGCGTGGGTGCCGCCGACGAGCGGCCGGGCCAGGTGCGGCGCCACCAGACCAACGAACCCGACCACGCCCCCCGCCGCGACGGCCGACGACGTGGCAATACTCGTGAGAATCAGCACCGCCGCCACCACGCGGCCCCAATTCACGCCCAGTGCCCGCGCCGGCTCGTCCCCCAGGGTGAGGGCGTCCAGCGTGCGGCCGAAGCACGAGAGGATTGCCACGGAGACCAGAATCGGCGCGGCGGCGCGTTCGAGGTCCGGCGCGCCGTGGCCGTTCAGCCCGCCCATCAGGAATCCGATAATCTCGCCCTGGCGGTCGCCGGCCACCATCGCCAGCCAGACCGAGCCGCTGAGCATCCGCTCCAAGGACGGCACCCACCGTTTCGAC
>CAXTPM010000022.1:17355-18797 GCA_964245865.1 uncultured Fimbriiglobus sp.
TCCAGGCGCGCGATTCGGGCGACCGCGTAGACCACCGCCACCGCGCCGGCACTGCCCGCGAACGCCCCGGCCGACTGGCCGCGCCACCCCAGCAGCAAGACCGCCGCCACGCCGAACGCCGCGCCGCTGCTGCTGCCGATCAGGAACGGGTCGGCCAGCGGGTTGCGGAACAGCGCCTGGTAGGCCGCGCCGCTGGCACCCAAGGCGGCGCCGACGAGGGCCGCGAGCGCGACGCGCGGCAGGCGGACGTTGACGACGATGTTCACCACCGCGTCGTCGGCCTCGCCGTTAGAGAGATCGCGCCAGTCGGCCCATGAGGGCGTGATCGTGCCGAACTCGATCGACGCGGCCACCGCGACGGTCAGCAGGGCGGCGAGAAGCGCGAAGGCGGCGGGGGCGGGTAAGCGGGGCAAGGTCGGGCCGGGCCTCGGGTTGTAACAACTGCCGATTCGGCACTGGGCGTGTCATTCTTACACGCCGGGGCGCCGGCCGGGCATAATTTGCCGGGGTTACACGCCTGGCCCGCAAAGATTCCCGGCCAGATTGTAGCGATTGGCCTCAAGTTTTTTCCCGGCCCGCCGGCACCCAGACCGCCCAGGCCGATTCGCTGCGTTTTCCAGCCGTTCCGAGGCATTCGGCGCGGTCAAATCGCCTTTGGCACGGCCTCTGCTTTGTACCCTTTCGTCAGCCGAACAACCGACGCAAGCCAAAGTCACGGAGCGATAATCATGACCCGCACCCCGACCCAGACCGCTACGACCACCGCCGCCACGACCAGCGGCAACGCCAAGACCGACGCGGTCCTGCGGGACTTGGCCTTCGTGCTGCAACTCTCCAAAACGATGGCCGCTGAGATTCGCGCCCAGGCCGACGGCGGGGCCGTGACCAACCGGATCGCCAGCCTCGCCCACGCCTAGTCCTCGATTCGGTTCGCACCGTCCCCCGCTCCCCGGCCACCTCACCTGCGGCCGGGGTTTTTCGCGCGCACTCCCTGCGGCGCGCCCGAACCGATAAGATGCGGGAGTCGTCTAATCGAGCAGAACCGCGTGGGTTGGCCCTCCGCCACGCTAAAAACAAGGGAACAGTATGTCAACTCTCACGAAGCCGAACCGCCCGCCCGTGGTCGATGATGTCGTCGCCGAGATTCTCGAACTGAAGCGCGAGAAGCAGGCGACGATTCTGGCGCACTACTACCAGGACGGCGAAATCCAGGCGCTCGCGGACATCACCGGCGACAGCCTGAAACTCGCGCGCGAGGCGACCAAGGTCGAGTCGCCCACGATTGTATTTTGCGGCGTACTGTTCATGGCCGAAACCGCAAAGATGTTGAACCCGCAGAAGCGCGTACTCCTGCCCGACCTGCGCGCCGGCTGTAGTCTCGTGGACTCGTGCCCGCCGGAGAAGTTGCACCGCTACCAGGAGATGCTGCGCGAGAACGGCCG
>CAXTPM010000023.1:0-4114 GCA_964245865.1 uncultured Fimbriiglobus sp.
CGTTGGAAAGCGGGGTCTTATCGACGTAGGTCCGCTCCGCGAAGAAGATCGTGTTCGACGTGCCGTCGGTCACGTCGCCGATGCGCACCTTGCTGTTCGGGTAGAACACCCCGTCGAACGGCTTGGTCAGGTAGTTGTAGAAGTCCATCTGCGTCCCTTGCACGCAGCCGTAGCTCGTGTAGGCGAAAGTGTTGGTGGTGTAGGTGAGGGTCTTCGAGTCCAGCGGCTCCGACGGGCAGATGAGGTTGTTGACCACCTGCGAGCCGGGCGACTTGACCGGGTCGGTGGCCGTGGCGGTCGCGCAGTAGCTGTACTGGTTCAGCGCGAAGTTGTTCGAGAGCGTCGAGCAGTTGCTGGCCAGATTCGCCTGCTCCATGTACGGGAAGACCGCGAGCCAGATGCTGTAATACTTCCCCTTGTCCGGCTCCGAAACCGGCGACTGGCCGACGGTAATGATTTTGTTGCTGGGGAACATCTGCCCCGAGCCGGTGCCGACGACGGTGTTGAACGCGGAGGGGAAGCGGCCGTTCGCGCTCTCGTAGTTGTGGGCCGCGAGGGCGAGTTGTTTCAAGTTGTTCTGGCACGTGGCCCGCGCCGCGGCCTCGCGCACTTTCTGCACCGCCGGGAGCAGCAGCCCAATCAAAATCGCAATGATGGCGATGACGACCAGTAACTCAATCAGTGTAAACGCGCGGCGGGACAACAACCGAGGCATGACGGACCCTTCGAGGATAAAAAGTGCGACCCGCGAAGCCCCGAACAAGGGGGCGCGGCGGAACTCAGGCAATTCGCCCGAGCTGAACACGGTTCCCCGCCGGGGGCCACCGGTCCCAAATCGAGTGGGTTCCAGGCGGCGGCACTGCGTGTCGGGCCGACACCTCCAGCCACATTGGTGGGCGGCGACTCCGACGCAAATACTCTAAGCCGCCGCCGCGCGGTCGAGCGTAAAGGTTTGATGAAGATTCGCCGGCGCCTAAACTGGAAGCAAGCACCGCAGAACACAGGGGAACGAACCGTGCGCCGAATCTCCACCGCCCTACTCCTCGCCGCCGCCCTCGGCTGCGGACGAGCCGGCCCGCAAGCGCAGGTGGACGCCGGCCGCGCGAAGGCCAACGCCGACGCGGCAAAACTGAATGCCGAGGACGCCGAGGTCGCGGCCGAACTCGCCAGGCTGCCGCCCGCCGACCGCGAACTCGCCGAGGCCCAGGAGTGGTGCGCCGTCTCGACCGACAGCCGCCTGGGGGCGATGGGGCCGCCGCTGAAAGTCGATCTCGGCGGCAGGCCGGCGTTCGTCTGCTGCGAGGGGTGCGTCGGCCGCGCCCAGGCCGACCCGGCCAAGACCCTCGCCAGGGTCGAAGGGTTAAAGGCGAAGAAGGCGGCGCGCTAGCCAGACGCCCCGACGGCGCGCAGCCACTCCGCCGCCGAGGCGTCCGACGGCATCCGCCAGTCGCCGCGCGGGCTGACGCTCACCGACCCCACCTTGGGGCCGTCCGGCAGGCACGAGCGCTTGAACTGGTTCGCAAAGAAGCGCGTGTAGAATACTTTCAGCCAGTGCTTCAACTCGTCGAACGTGTACGCCCGACTAAACTCGGCGTGGCGCGCGTACAGTAAGATGCGATCTGGGCGGGTGCCGAAGCGCAGCACGTAGTACAGAAAGAAGTCGTGCAACTCGTAGGGTCCGACGGTCGATTCGGTGGACTGGGCCGCGCCGTCCTCGCCTGCCGGCAGCAACTCCGGCGAAATTTCCGTCGCCACAATGTCCAGCAGTGTTTCCCGCACCACGCCTGCGAACTCGCGCTCGGCGGTAGTCTGCACCAAGAACTTCACGAGTGTTTTGGGGATCGACACGTTGACGTTGTACATGCTCATGTGGTCGGCGTTGTATGTGCACCACCCGAGCGCGAGTTCCGACAAGTCGCCGGTGCCGATCACGAACCCCGTGTTCATCAAGTAACTCGTCCGCAGCCGCGCCTGGATGTTCTCGAACGTCAGGTCGTGCCGCCGCTCGGCCGGGAGTTTGCGCAGCAGTTCCGCGAGCGCTTCGAGCGACGCCCCGTCGAGATCGATGCCGAACGGCCGGTGCCCGAGGGCGCGCATCTGCTCGAGCGCCGCCGGGCGGATGTCGATGGTTTTCGCCGCCAGCCCCAGCCCCGCCATGAGGGCGTCGGCGTTGCCGCGCGTGCGCGCCGAGGTGCCGAACCCCGGCATCGTCAGCGCCCGCACACGGCTCCGGGGTTGATTCATGCGGTCGAGCGTCTTGCACAAAACCAAGAGCGCCAGCGTCGAGTCGAGTCCCCCCGACACCCCGATGGCCAGGGGCGCCGCCGGGCCGATGGCGTCTAGGCGGCGTTCGAGTGCGACCACCTGCGTGGCGAAAATCTCGTCGCAGCGAGCCGCCAAGGTGGCGGGGTCCGACGGCACGAACGGGTGCGCCGCAACCGCGCGCATCAACTCGCGACTCTTGCCACTTTGCGCGACGTTGCGCGTCAAAATAATGCGATACTGTTTCGGCGCGTCCGCCGGCAGAAAACTCGTCGTCAGCATCCGTTCGCGCGCCAGCCGGTCGGTATCAATGTCGCAAACCACCGCGTGCCCCGCCGGCTCGAAGCGCTTCGACTCGGCGAGTGTGGCGCCATTCTCCGCGACTAGGCAGTGCCCGCCGAACACGACATCGGTGGTCGATTCCCCCACCCCCGCGCCGGCGTAAATATACGCCGCAATACACCGCGCCGACTGAGACGCCACTAACTGCCGCCGGTAGTCCGCCTTGCCGACCAGTTCGTTACTGGCACTCAGGTTGAGAAGCAGCGTCGCGCCGGCGAGCGACTGGTACGAACTCGGCGGCACCGGCGCCCACAAATCCTCGCACACTTCGACCCCGACGCGGACGCCCGTGCCGCCGAGGCCGAACAGCAAGTCCGTCCCGAACGGCACGCGATCGCCATTAATATCAACTGATGTTTCGCGCGTGTCCCGCGCCGATGCAAAGTAGCGCGCGTCGTAGAACTCTTTATAGTTCGGCAGGTAGGTTTTCGGCACCACTCCCAGAAGTTTGCCGCCGGAAACCAGCGCCGCGCAGTTGAACAGCTTGCCGCCCACGGCCACCGGCAGCCCGACCGCGACCAGCGCCGCGCCGCACTCGGCAGTGGCCGCAACCACAACCGCGAGGGCGTCGATCGCGGCCCTTTGCAGCGTGAGGTCGTGGTACAAGTCGTGGCAGGTGTAGCCGGTTAGTCCCATCTCGGGAAACACCACGACATCGGCCGCAACCCCGTCGAGTTTTAGGAGTTCGGTCACGGTTTCGGCGGCGTTCGCGCGGCAGTCGGCCAACGCCAGGCGCGGCGTGACGGCAGCGACGCGCACCAGACCCGTACCCCGGCTCACGACAAGTCCCCCTCCGCCGCCGCGACCCCGGCCGCGCGCATCGCGCCGAAGCGCTTGACATCGGCCTGCACCGCCGGCGACAACTCCACGCGGTTGTAGCGGCCCCACGTCGCGTCCGCGCGCCGCTGCTGTTCGGGGATCGATTCGGCGTACACGATTTTCCCGCCGCGTACTAATGGCACATACAGCGGCTCGCCGTCGATCCTCTCGCCGTGACGCGCCACAATTAATACGTCACCCCGCGCGTACACCACGGGCCGGCCGGGGAGTGACTCTTTACCGGGCGAGTTCGAGAACTTCGTGTTCGGCACCCCGGCGGTCTCGGCGCGCTTGAACGCCGCCGCCACCGTGTCGCGGTGGACCAGCCGCCACCAGTAGCCGCCCGCGCCGGGGAACAGCATCGTCGGCTCGACTCCGGTTTTCTCACGGAAATGTATATACACGCCGCGCACGGCCTCGGGCGTCACCTCGTCCTCGAACACGATCGTGCGCCCCTCGATCCCGTTGGCCCGCATCGCCTCGTAGTATTGTACGCACTGCGCCGCGATGTCGCCGCTGTCGATGCGCACCCCCACCGCCGCCTCGGGGTGGTTTTTCATCACGCGGATCACGTTCCGCAGCCCCACCGTCTCGGCGTCCACCAAGTCGCAGAGCAGCGAACCCGAGCGCATGGCGGTCACGTAGCGTTCCATCATCTCGCGCTCGGTTTCGGCGAGCGGCCGGTCGAACG
>CAXTPM010000023.1:4124-18532 GCA_964245865.1 uncultured Fimbriiglobus sp.
ATCTCGTGGCCGATGGTGCCGACCGCCTCGAACAACTCGGGGTACATAAACTCCGCGGTGTCGTTGGAGGTCAGGCGCCCGCCGCCCTCCCCCGCGCCGACCGCGCGGGCGAGCAGCATCGTCAGGTGCGCCGCCTCGCCGGGGGCGGCGCGCAGGCCGAACTCCGCGTCGCGCGGCGTGGCCCGGCGCATGAGGCGCGCCTTGGTCGCCTGGATCACGGGGGCAAAGTACCGGCACATCGCCGGCTCTAAATAGGATATGATGCCGCCGACGCCGGTGAACGAGAGCGCGGGCACGCCGGCCAAAAACGTCTGCCCGCCGGGGAAACCGTCGAGATCGACGGGTAGATGAATATCATCGCCGGGCCGCGCGTCGAGTACGGATTGCCACAACTCCGCCGGGAACGCGCGCACCTTCGAGTGCTGCGTGTACCACTCGCGCGCCAGTTCGATGTTTCGGCGGCGCAGCGGTCGGTGGAACCACTGCGCGAGCACCGCCTCGTGCCCGGCCATAATCAGTTGATTGTTCGCGCCCGGTTCGGGCAGCCCCTTGCGGAACGTCAGTGTATAGCACGCCTCGGCGAGCGCGATATCCGGCACCGCCGCCCACATGGTACGCTTGTACGTGTCCGTGCCGCCGGGCCAGCCGCCGAGTAGGAACTGGCGCGAGTAATACTCCTCGCGCAGTCGTGCGCGCAGCGCGTGGAATGCGTCACTCATTTCGCCGCCACTTGGACGGACGTAATAATCGCGTGCAGCACGACTTCGTTCTTCGCGCGGTCGTGCTCGGAGACCTGCGCGAACGTCATCAGCGACCCGCCGCCGACGGACGCGGCGCGCGACCACGCCGTCACGGCCACGTCGAGCGTGAGGAAGTGGTAGTCGAACCCGGCGCCGTCGAGCGGGCCGAGCCGGCCGCGCGCCGGCTCGGATTCTAACTCAGGGTAGTCGGCCAGCAGTGCCGCCCCCGCCTCGGCCACCAAAGCCGTCGGGTCGGGGCGCTCAGCGGCGTAAGTGATGGCCACGAACGCGGTTTCGGGACTCTGCACCAGCGCCGCCCAGCCCGAGTCGTCGTCCTCTTCGTGGAGTTCGAGCGACCAGTTGGTCGGGTACTGGAACGACACGCCGTCGCGCCGGAACCTGCCGGTGCCCCCGCTCACGGCCCGCCCCCTGCCGCGGCCACCTGGGGCTGCGGCAGCCCGGCGCACGTCTCGGCGACCAGGTGATCGACCACCGCGCGGATGTCGTGGCCCGAGTTGGCGTACACTTTCAACTGGCGATCCGCACTCGACCCCTCGCGCATGATAGTATATGCGTACTCGATTTCTTTGCGCGTGCCGAGTTCGTCGATCACGTCGCGCAGGAACCAGTCGATCATCTCGTGGATCAGGTCGCGCACCGGCACCTCGGTGCCTTTGCCGAGGTCGAGCATCTTGCCGTCGAGTCCGTAGCGCACCGCGCGCCACTTATTTTCCTCCACGAGTTGACTCGAATAGACTCGGAAGGTGATGTTGTCGCGCCGCATCTTCCACAACTTGGCGATGATCGCCTGGAACAGCGCGGCGATGCAGACGCACTCGTCGATTTTAGTGCACACGTCGCAGACGCGGAACTCGAGCGTGGGGTAGCGGTGGTTCGGCCGCGCGTCGTAGTAGATTTTGCTGCCGTCGGGGATACAGTTGGTCGCCACCATGGTGTCCACCATGGAACTGTACTCGTTCCATGAATTGAACGCGGGCGGGATGCCGGAGCGCGGGAAGTTGCGGAAAATAATCGAGCGGTAGCTGCGCAGCCCCGTGTTGCGCCCGGTCCAGAACGGGCTACTCGTCGAGAGGCACAAGATGTGGGGAATAAAGTAGCGAGCTACGCTCATCGCGTCGATCAGGAACTCCTGGTCCTCGATGCCGATGTGGACGTGCGTGCCGAATATTAATAGCTGCTGTGCCAGGTCGGCCATGTCGTTCTTGACGCCCAAGTAGCGGTCGAACGGCGTGATCTCCTGGTCCTCCCACGAGCTGAACGGGTGCGTGCCGGCCGCGGCGATCACCAAGTTATGCTTTGCCGCGAGGCCGGTGATGGCGGTGCGGAGCTTCACGAGTTCGGCGCGCGCCTCGGCCGGCGTGTGGCAGATTTCGGTGCCGACCTCGACCATCGACTGGTGCAGTTCGGCCTTGATCTGCTCCTTGAGCGTGAGTTTGCCGTCCTCGAGGATTTGCGTAATGTACGACTTGAGTTCGCGCGTGCGCGGGTCGATGATCTGGTACTCTTCCTCGATGCCGAGGGTCAGTGACGGCGCTTTCATCGCGTTCCTACGTGGTATGTTTTGCGGTCACTGCGTGTCGATAATGTACGTCGGCACCGTCGAGCCGCCGCCGGCGGTGACGTTTACGAGTTCGTCGCTCGAGATGCGCGTCAGGCAGCCCGACACCGCGCCGCCGGGGGCGAGGTACGGGTTGGTATCGACCATGCGCTCCGCGACGTGCAGCGCGCCATTGTAGTACGCCGGGTACGGCTCGCGCGGCAAGGCGATTTTCTCCTGCACCACGAACGGCGCCGCGAGCGCCCGCGCCACCGCCGCCTCCCAACTCGGCTGATCGACGGTCCAGCCGAGCACGATGCCCGCGCCCCCGTAGTCGTCGTTGGGCTTGAGCACAAGGTTGTGGCGGTTGGCGTTGACATACTCAACCAGATCAACCGACCGGCCGTGGATTGTCGTGTTGCGACTCTCAACGACACGCGTCCACGGAATATGCGCTTCAATCGCGGCCAGTTCGGCGGGCGTGAACAGGTGCGCGTTGCGCTCGTCGCTCAGCACCGCAAAGCTGGCCTTCTTGAACAGCATTTTGCAGCGGAAGCTGTTCGCCATGCAGACCGCTCCCGCGCGCACGGCCCGGATCACGGGGTGGTCGATCCCGCCGCGCGTCACGAGTTCGCTAATCAGCACGCGCTTGTAGATGAGCGTAATGTGGTAGTCGCCGCACATCAGCTTGCCGTCGAGAAATTCGCACTCGCGCGGATCGACGTTGCGGGCTTCGAGGCCGACCGAGCGGAAGTAGTCGTAGAACAGCACGAACTCGCTGAACGTGGGCACCTCGCGCCAGTCTAATATGGCGACGCGCGGGGTGTCGCGGTTGCCGGTGTTGCGCTGCCACTCGGCGTAGCTACTCTGGAGCGCGTGCAACACACCGGGCATGCACGGCGCGGGGTAGAGTTGGTAGGTCTTCTGGAACTCCTGCATCGCCGGCAGGCTATAAAACAAGTTGCCGATGGCGTCGGTGTAGCCCGCGCCGGCGGGGGTCTCGGTGTTGAACTCGGTGAAGCGGAGGCCCGCCTCGCCGTCGAAAAACGAGTCGAGCCGCGAGGTCGGACTCGGCTCCGCGAACCCTGGGTCGATTTCGAGGAGCTGCTCCTCCCAGTCGTGCAGCCGGAACTGGGTTCTAAACTCGGCGTCGGCGAGGCCGCGTTGGTAAATGGTGCGCAGCGCGGGCGTCAGACTCGCCACGCACTTGCGAATATACCGGTACTGCTCGACGGTGAGGAACCGCGGGCGCAGCACCGTGCAGAGCGGGCGCGGGCCGAACGACAGGCCGCGCCCCCGCTGCAACTCGTCGAGCAGCCCCTGGCTCTCGGCGGCGAGGTTCCCGCGCGAAAGCAGGTCGTGGTAGTGCGAGATCGCGTCGTGCGTCACGTCCGTCGGCCCCCTGGTTCGCAGCCGGCGCTAGAACAACTTCGACCAGCGCGCCTCGGCCAGCGCCGGGCGCGGGTTGTGCGCGAGGTTGATCACCAAATCAGCCATCGCGTTCACGCACCAGTCGAAGTACGTCGGCGTCAGGCTGTTGATATCCATATCGGGCGCGGGGTTCATAAAGTCGATGGCGTAGGGCACGCCGTCCTTCACGGCCCACTCAACGGTGTTCATGTCGTAGCCGAGGGCGCGTACCAACGTCAAACTATCGTGTACGATGCGCTCGCGCAACTTCGGCGACAAATAGTCCGGGTCGGGAATGTAGCGCTTCTGGTGCGGGTCGTAGGGCATCGGCAGCACTTCTTTCTGCCCGACGCACATGCAGCGGATGTACTGCTCCCAGTGGACGAACTCTTGTAATATCATCGTCAGCAGGCCCGACGTGTCGTAGTACCGGATGAGTTCGTCTTGACTGTGGCAGACGTACACGCCGCGCCAGCCGCCGCCGTGGGCGTCCTTGAGGATGCACGGCAGCCCCACGTGCGCCACCAGCGCGTCCCAGTCGAGCGGGTACGTGAGGTTGCGCAGGCTCTCGGTCTTGACGATGCCCGGCACGTAGTCGCGGTTGGGCAGCACCACGGTCTTGGGGTGCGCGACGCCGAGTTTCCCGCACAGCACCGCGCCGAAAAACTTGTCGTCGGCGGTCCACATGAACGGGTTGTTGATCACGCACACGCCGTCGAGGACGGCTTTTTTGAGGTGGCTGCGGTAGTACGGCACCTCGTGCGAGATGCGGTCGATCAGTACCGCGTACTCGGCGAGGTCGCCCATCTTCGTGCCGCCGAGCTTGGGGTAGTCGGCGACCACGCCCGCGTTCCGGCGGTTAACTTCGTCGAGAAACTTCGGTGGCCACGACCACTCGCGCCCGCACAGGATGCCGACTTTTTTCATGCGCTCTTTCGGACTAACGGGCCGCGCTAGTCGCGGCCCCCCACGTAGAGGTTTATCATCCGGTGCCAGACCGGCCAGTCGTGCGCGAAGCCGTCCCATTCCCTGAGCGCGTTGCCCACGCCCTTGCCCCACAAGGCGCCCGAGAGCGCGCGGTTCTGGTGGACCAGCCGGTCGCCGTTGCCGACGGCTAAAATAATGTCCATCCGCCGCATCGCCTCGAGGCGCCGGTGGTCGTGCTCGTGGGCGACGAAGTCCGCGGGGTTGGTGAAGTAGATGTCGCCGCCCCCGTGGCCCCCCGTGAACATGCGAATGTCGCACAGCCCGCTCATGCTCACCACGCGGCACACTTGCTCGGGGTGCCGCAGCGCGAAGCTGAGGGCGTGGAACGCCCCGAAACTCGCCCCGGCGCAGATCACGTGCGGGTCGCCGCCCCGGCCGCGGATGAATGGCAGCACGTCGCGCAGCAGGTAGTCGTCGTACTCGAGTTGCCGCCGGGCCTGGGCGTTGGGGTGGGCGTTGCGGGCGTACCAACTCTCGGCGTCTACCGAATCGACGCACACGAGTCGGAAGTGGCCGCTGTCGATGCGGTGCGCGAGCGCGGCGGGCATCCCGTGGGACTCCCATTCGTAGAACGTGCCGCGCGAGGTCGGGAACGCGAGGATGGTGGCCCCCGCGTGGCCGAACGCCAGCAGTTCCATGTCGCGGCCGAGGGTGTGGCTGTACCAGCGGTGGTAGCTGCGGTGCATACGGGTTACGCGGCCGCCGCGACGAACTCGCCGAACAGGCTCCCCATGCCGGGCACGGATTCGGTCAACTCCTCGGGGTGCCACTGCACCGCCACTAAGAACTGCGACCCCGACCCTTCCACGGCCTCGATGATGCCGTCGGGCGCCACGGCCGTCGGCACCAGTCCGGGCGCGAGTTTCTTGATCGCCTGGTGGTGCATGCTGTTCACGGGCACGACCGACTCGCCGAGACAGCGCCCGAGAATGGACGCGGTCTCGACCTTGATGTCGTGCGCCAGGTACGAGCGGCTCGGTTGTTCGGGCGTCGGGAAGTAGTCGTGCTTCATCGCGCCTGGGATTTGCGCGCCCACGTCTTGGAACAAGCTCCCGCCGAGGGCAACGTTCAAGATTTGGATGCCGCGGCAGACCGCGAGCACCGGCTTGTTGACCTTGAGCGCGTGGGCCAAGAGCATGAGTTCGATCGCGTCGCGGTCGGGGTCGGTGGCGCCGCAGCGCGGGTGCTTCTCCTCACCGTAGCAGCTCGGATCGACATCCACGCCGCCCGTGAGGAAGATGCCGTCGAGCCGGTCGCACAGGTCGGCCATGAGGTCCGGGTCGTGCGGTAACAAGGGGATCAGCCACGGCAGCGCGCCGGCGGCGCGGAGCGCCTCGACATAGCGGCGACCCATGACCCAGCAGTGCGGGCGCTCGCCGACGATTGCCGCGAGCGTCTGCGTGGCGATGCCGATCACGGGGCGTCGGGGCATGCGGTGTGTCCTCAGCGGGGTGTCCGTCGGCGCGGGGCGAGTGAGTGCAAATCGGGCGCCGGAGTCCTTCGCCGAATCTTAACCGACTCCGAACACCCGCGTCCAGTCATTTCCCGATAAGCCGACTAGTGCAGGGTTTCGGGCGCCGGCAGGCTCGCGTGGAACTCGCGCGCGATGCGCTCCACGCAGGTGGCCAGGACCGCCTCGACGCGCGCCGGGTCCGGCGACGCCACCACCGCCCCGGCGTGGTGCGCCAGCCGCAGGCGGTGGACGATTTCCGGCTCGCCCCACGCGCTCAGGTCCGGCCACTCGCAGTTGGCCAGCGAAATCGTCACCCCGGCGTAGCCGGCGCGGGAAGGCGGCGCGGCGTAGGGGGTGCGGCGCGCCTCGGCGAGTTCGATCGCCGCCCACTCGCTCCACAGGTTGACGCCCGTGGCGTGCTCGACCATCGTGGCGATTTCGGCGCCGCCCACCCGGCACGCGGTTTCGATGAAGTAAAACTCGCCGTCGCGGTCGGCCAGCATGAACTCGGTGTGCGAGGCTCCCGAGACCTGCCCGAATCCGAGCACGACTTGCCCATTGAGCGCGCGGAGCCGGGCCGCGTCGGGGTGGTCGCGCCGCAGGGTGCGCGTGGCGTAGACCCCGCCGCCCTGGTAGACATCCAAGAGCGGCTTGCCGTAGGCGTTGACCTCGGTGAAGACGAGTTCGCCGCGGAACGCGAGCGAATCGACGTGGAACAGCTTGCCGGGGACCATTTCTTCGAGCAGGTGGAACGACTGGTGGTCGCCGAGTTCGTCAATGCGCTTCCAAACATCGTCGGCGGAGTGGAACTTGCGAATGCCCGCGCCCGACGCCTCGCCGCGCGGCTTCATCAGCCACGGGCCGGGCACGTCGCTCAAGAATTGCCGCACCGCGTCGTGGTTGACGATCGCGCAAAAGCGGGGGATGCGCACGCCCAGTTCGCGGGCGCGCTCGCGCATGGTGAGCTTGTCGCGGAAGTTCCGCGCCAACGTGTCGCCCATCCCCGGCACGCGGAAGTGCTCGCGCAGGTGCGCGGCGACCTCGACATCAAAGTCATCCAGTGCCACGATGCGGTCGATCTGGCGCGTGCGCATGAGGTACGCTACTGTGTAGCTCAGGTGCGTGCGGTTTCGGAAGTCCGGCACCGCGAACAATTCGCTGATACTCTCGCGCGGCCAGTCCTTGTCCCGCAGCGACTCGACGGTGAGCAGTAGCGCGCGAGCGCCCTCGTCGGCGACGCGCTTCAGGAAGCGCTCGCCCTTGAAGTAGCTAGCGAGTGCGAGGATTGTCGGGGTGGCGGGGGCGGCGGTGTGCATGGGGTGGGGATAGCGAAAACCGCGCCGGGCGGCGAGGGGCGGAACCGGTCCTACTCGCCAGCGCTGTCCGGCTCGCCGACCTCCAGAGCCGTCTGGAGCCGCCGCAACTTGGCGTGCGTGGCGCCCGGCAGCGACGCGGTTGCGATCAACTCCCCGATGAGCCACAGTGTGAGCGCCTGGTACTGGCCGAACTGCGGGCAGCCCCTCGCCTTGAACTCGGCGAGCCGGGCGTAGGGCCACACCAGCGCCGCGAGGCTCAGCCCGTCCCCGCCGCTTAGCCACAATCCGCCGGCCGAGGCCCGCACCCAGTGCAGCCCGCCGCGCGCGACCAGCACGTTGCCCCACACGAGCGCGGCCACCGCCAAGCCGCCCTCGGGGTAGCCGAGTTGCTCGTAGTCGAGGTAATCCAGCGCCGCGATGTCGCCGACATCGCCCAGAAACGACGGGTCGGATGTCATGTTGCGGAACGACGCCCAGTGCCGCCGGAACGCCTCCCCGGCGACCCGCACCTCGGCCAAGTCTGCGTCGGTTGCCGCAGCGAACGTAATCTCGTCCACGCGAGTCCTCCCGTGGGGTGCGGCCGGCTTAGTCCAGGTACGCGCGCCGAGCCGCCTGAGTGTACGTCGCCTCCAGGTCGATCACCACCGCCGCGTCTTCGTCTAGTGGCAGGGGCAACTCCGGCAGCGGCTGGCCTTGGCGTCGAGCTGATCCTATAGTTGCGAGGCGACACCAGTTCGACGGCCGCGATCAGTTGCCCGTGCCAATCGACGTGGAGTGCCGGTGCGCATCCGGCGTGAACGCCGCCACGGCCTCGCGGTCGAGCGCGATGGCCGGGGCGCCGGGGGCGGCAGGTGGAGGCGGCTCCCGCCAGCCGCGCCCGGTGACATCGGGCTTGCCGTTACCCGTTTCGAGCGTCAGCGCCGGCACCGAGCCGACATACGCCCTGAACCCGCCCGGCAGGCGCGGTTGCATCCAGTCGAGCGGCTGCATCCAGTCGAGCAGTTGCGCCAGCCACAGCAGGTGGACGCCGTCTCAGCCCCGCTCGTCGCGTCAATCGTGTAGCGGCATGGCTGGCTCTCCGTCTTAGGCCATTATCGAGCCGCGTCCGGTGGATGCAAGCCTTCGCCGAACTCAGCCCCCACTCAATCGAGCCGGAATGGCCCCAACTCGTTCTCGCCCGCGCCGACGGTGGCCGGCCACTGGCCCGCCGTCGGGTCGGCGTACTTGCCCTTCCAGGCGTCCACTTCGGTGTCGAGTCCGGCCGGCGCCCCGTCCCCGGCGGCGACGGTGCTCAGGGTGAAGCGCCCGTCGTTGCCGGTCAGCCCGGAGGGGGCGAACTTGACCGAACCGATGTCGAACCGGGGGTGGAACGTCACCCGCACCCCGGCGAGCGGCTTGCCCTTGTGGAGCACCGTGCCGGACACGGGGGCGGTACGCGGGGCCGACAGGCTCGCCGGGCCACCGCACCCGACTAGAAGCGCGCACGCCAGCGCCACCAGCGCGCGACTAGTAGTCACCGGCCACCTCGCCGCCGTTGCGGCTCCCGAGCGCGCGGTAGGTGGCCATATCAATCGACTGGCGGACGAAGTGGACGGTGCCGTCGGCGAACAGGAAGTTGCACCCGCCGGCGTGGGCGCTGCGGAACGCGAACAGCGGGCTGGTGTACGCCACGGTGTGCAGGGTCGCCGCGTCCTGCATGGCGCGGGTGTAGTACGGCCCAGTGAGCGTGTTCATCGGCACGTTGGTGGTGCCCTCGCCGAAGTAGTCGCCGCCGTTGGCCCCCCAGGCGGTCGGGCCGGACGACTCGACCGGGGTGGTGCCGACCGAGACGCCGTTGACCGTCGTCGTGGTGTACCCCTTGATGATGTGGTGCAACTCGCCCGCGGCGAAGGTGTTACTTAACCCGTCGGTGACGCTCTGGAGCTTGATCTTGTACTGGTTGTAGCCCATCCACCAGCTCGGGTCGGCGGCGTGCTTGGCGACGAGAGCTTGGCCCTGCTCGTAGGTGAGGCCGGCGTCCATGGCGGAAATGAACACCCCGTCGCTCGGCGTCCACCCGTAGGACCGCCCAGGGGCACCGATGTCGCCCGACTGCCGGGGGGAGCGGACATCGTAGTTGCCCCGGCTCCAGCCGTAGCTGGAGTAGCAGGCGAACGCGGGGTTGACCGGCGGCGGCATTGACGGGCACAGGAACGCCGGCAGCGGCTTACTGGCCAGGGCCGCGTTGGTCGGCCCGCCGGGGGCGGCGGGGTTGGCGTTGTCCGACCCCGTGACCGACAGGTTCCACCGGTCGAAGACGTTGCCCTGCTCCATGTACGGCAGCAGGAACACACTCACCGGCGTGTGCCGGAAGTGCTTCCAGATGTTCTGCATGCCGGGGTTGGTGTCCTCGCACCCGCCGCCGCACAGGGCGATGTTCGGCAGCACCCCCTGGGCGTCGTTGTACATGTGCAGGGCGATCCCCATCTGCTTGAGGTTGTTGGCGCACTGCGCGCGGGCCGCGGCCTCGCGCACCTTCTGCACGGCGGGCAGCAGCAGGCCGATCAGCACCGCGATGATGGCGATCACGACCAAGAGTTCGACGAGTGTGAACGCGCGGCGCGGTTGAGGCGGCATGGATTCTCCCCTATTTAGCGTCAGTCGAGGTGCAGTTGGCGAAAGGACCGGTTGCCCGGCGGACGCGTTGTATTCTAGAAAACCCCGCGAGGGCGTTAACCCGTCGCCAAATAGCACTCATTTTGTCCTCATTCTATCCACCTCACTTCCGCTGCCACGGCCGCGCGCCTGCTCCGCGTGACGCGCACTCCCACCCCGGCGCCGAGTCCCGGTACGCCGCTCCCGTTCGTCGCGCGATCCGGCGGCGGGTTCGGCCGGCCCCGCCCCAGTAGTCTCGCTGACGCTCCGGCTCGGCGCACGCGAGGAAGCGCCCCTCGGCCTCATTGGCACCGGTGCGGCAGTGAGCGTCGTGCCGTGGTCGGTGGGCGCGCCCCTCGGCGGCGACTGGGTCGCGGCGCCGGAGGTGGCGCTCAGCGGTAACCTCGCGGCCTCGGAAACGCAGGTGCTAGTCTGCAAGGCGACCGTCGGCGGTTTCGCCCCGCGCCGGCTAGCATTCGCGTGGTCGAAGTCCGACGAGGTGCCGGTACTGCTGGGGCAGGTCAACTTCCTGCTGAAGTTCGACGTATACCTATCTCGCTCCAGCGGCTGGTTGGAGTTGTCCGAGCCGGCGCGGGCGTCAGAGATCGAGTGGGTGCCGGGCGTGGCCACAGCAAGTTCACCTCGCTCTCTCATCCCCTCGGGATCACCTCGCCCGACTCGTCGAACGCCTCGGGCGGCAACTCCCCGAAATACTCATCGATGCCGTTGCCCCGTTCCGTCCGTACTTCGGAATCCTGGAAGGCCGCGAGGCGCTGGTGGAACGTGACCAGCCCCGCGCGCCCGGCCTCGGCCCTCGCGGCCGGAAGGAACCACACCACCACGTCGCGCACGCGGCGGTCGCCTTTCGGGGTGTACATCGCAAACGACTCGGCCGGCTCGTAGTCCGGCTCGGGCACCAAGAAGCCACCGAATACAGCCCCCCAGAGCATGTTACGCACCGCCGAGTCGCCCACTTCGGGGTGCTTGTCCTCGACGACTTCGAGCCGGTGCAGCAGTTCGAGCAAAAGGTCGCGCACAGCTCTACCCCGCGTTCGTCCCCACGGTCTTAAAGTCTTCCATCGCCCGCGCCACCGCCAGTGGCAGCACCTTGCGCAGCCGGCGCGCCCGGCGGATGTCGTTCCAGTTCTTCAGGATGAACTCCGCCCGGCGGCTGCGCGTGCGGGCGTGGTAGCGCAGGATCAGCGGGTGAATCCACTCGTAGTCCGAGTACACCGTGTCGATGACGGCCACCGACTTGGAGTGCAGCTTCGCCGGGACTTCGTTCTTGGGGTCGTAGACAAAGAGTTCGCCGCCGGTCATGCCGCTTCCGATCTCGTTCTCGATCGGGCCGAGGATCAGGACGCGGCCGCGGGTCATGTACTCGCAGGCGTACTTGCCGGCCGCCTCGGCGACGATGGTCGCGCCGGAGTTGCGGATACCCAGGCGGTGCCCGGCGCGCCCGCCGATGAGCACGTGCCCGCCGGTGCCGCCGTAGGCGATGTTGTTGCCGGCCACACTCAGGAACTCGCCGCGCATCTCGGACTCGTAGTCGAGCGTGACGGTGACGGTGCCGCCGGCGATGCTCTTGGCCACGCCGTCCTGGGCGACGCCGCGCAGTTCGAGGTCCATGCCGTCGAGGTTGAACGCGCCGAAGCTCTGGCCCGCCTCGCCCTCGAACCGCAC
Source organism: uncultured Fimbriiglobus sp. (assembly GCA_964245865.1). Lineage (GTDB taxonomy): Bacteria > Planctomycetota > Planctomycetia > Gemmatales > Gemmataceae > Fimbriiglobus. Next base: position 15,906 of record CAXTPM010000023.1, read on the forward strand.
GTGGATCGTCTGGAACCCCGGCATCCCCTCGCGGCCGTAGACCTTGGCAATCTGCCCGGCGAGCGTGGCCCCGACCGAGCGGTCGCCGTTCTTGATGCGGAACATCAGGCTGGCCGACTGGCCGGCGTCCACCGCGTCGGCGGTGGCACTCACGATGCGCTCGTTCAAGGTCGGCCCCGGCGGCACGCACGCGCCGCTCGACCCGGCATCCTGCTCGAAATGCCGCTCCAGCGTCGCCAGCGCCATGTCGGGGCGGACGAACTTCGCAACGTCCACGAGCGCCGCGCGGCCCTTCAAGTCGGCTCGCTTTTCGAGCAAGTCGCTGCGGCCGACTAGCTCGGAGATGTGCCGCGCGCCAAGCTCGGCGAGCAGGCCGCGCACCTCGTCGGCGACGGCGACGAGGTACGCCTTGGTGTGCTCGGGGTGCCCCTTGAAGATTTCGGGCGAACCGGTGATCCCCGTCGGGCAGTTAGGGATGTGGCAACTTTTGCAGACGATGCAGCCGACCGACACCATCAGCCCCTGGCCGAAGCTGAACTCCTCGGCGCCGAACATCGCGTATTTTACGACATCGTAGCCGTTCTTGATGCCGCCACCCACCCGGAGCTTTACACTGCGGCGGATGCCGTTGACCACGAGCGCCTGGTGGGCCTCGGCCAGCCCCATCTCCGACGGCAGCCCCGCGTGCTCCTTCGAGGAGACCATCGCCGCGCCGGTGCCGCCGTCGATGCCGTCGATCTCAATGACATCCGCCCCGGCCTTCGCCACCCCGACCGCGATGGTGCCGATGTTCTCGACCGCCACGAGTTTCACCGACACCGGCTTGCCGGGGTTGACCGCTTTCAAGTCGTAGATGAGCTGCGCCAAGTCCTCGATCGAGTAGATGTCGTGGTGCGGCGGCGGGCTGATCAAGTCGGTACCGGGCTTGGCGAAGCGAATCTCCGCGATCTCGGCCGTCACCTTCTTGCCCATGAGTTGGCCCCCCTCGCCGGGCTTGGCGCCCTGGGCCATTTTGATCTGCAACTCGTCGGCGTTCACCAGGTACTCCGCATCGACGCCAAATCGCCCCGAGGCGACTTGGCGGATGCGGCTGCGGAAGCGGCTGGCGTTCGGGTCGCCGCCGGCGGTGTAGATGTCGGGGCGGTCGGCGCGATCCTTGCGGATGGCGTCCCAGTGCGCCGCCCACGCCTTCGGGGGGATGTCGTTGCGCCAGCGCGCCTCGCCCCCCTCGCCGGAGTTCGAGCGCCCCCCGAGTTCGTTGAGCGCGGCCGCGATGGTCATGTGCGAGGCGCCCGTGAGCGCGCCGTGGCTCATGGCCGCGCCCCGGAAGTGGTTGCGCACCAAGTCGAGCGCCGGCTGCACGTCTTCGAGGGGGAGTGCGGGCGCGTCGGGCTTCTTGAGCTGGAACAGGTCGCGCAGCACCGTCACGGGGCGCGTGCGCACCATGCTGGAGAACGACTCGAACCGCGCCTCGATGTTGTGCAGGACGATCGCGTCGGGCTGCGGCGCGGGCGCCTGGTAGGCCATCTCGCCGCCCTCGAGTTCCGGCTCGGGGTGGGCCTCCTTGACCGCCTCGCGCAGCGCCATCCGCACCTTGGCGTTGAAGGCGTGGTAGTCGCGGTTGCGGCCCAGCGGCGTCGATGCGCCCGCCATCTTGATCGCCGCCGCCAGGCGCCACTCGGCGTCCTCGACGAGTTCGGCCAGGCCGATGCCGCCGACCCGGCTGGGAAAGTCGCCCAAGAACTCCATGAGTTCCGGGCCGAATCCGACCGCCTCGAACAGCATCGCGCCGCGGTAGCCCTCGATCGTCGTGATGCCCATCTTCGAGATGATCTTGAGCAGGCTGTCTTCGAGCGCGCTGAACAAGTTGCGTAGCGCCTCGCGCGGCTCGAGGCGAATCTCCTGCTTCGACTCGGCGTGCTTGTACGTCAGCCCGTTCTGCACCAGCCGGAGCATCAGGTACGGGTGCACCGCGTCGGCGCCGAAGCCGACCAAGACCGCGATGTCGTGCCCTTCTTGGATGTCGCCGGCCTGGACCACTAAGGAACACCGGCCGCGCAAGCCCTGCTGCGAGAGGTAGTTGTGGACCGCCCCGAGGGCCAGCAGCGACGGGATCGGCCCGACGCCGCGGCGGCTCGCCTCTTTGTCCGAGATGCACAGCACGTGGTACCCCGCGCGCACCGCCTTCTCGGCCTCGGCGCGAAGCGCCATGAGCGACGCGCGGAGGGATTCGACCCCGCCGGCGGCGCTGAACGTCGCGTCGAGCGCCTTGAAGCCCAGTACCTCGTTCTGGCGCAGCTCCTCGACCACCGCGTCGGAGATCACCGGACTCGACAGTTCCATCTGCTTGACCGGCAGCGCGTCGGTTTCGACCTCCCCCGTGACGAGCGCGCTCCGCCCCAGGTAGGTGGCCAGCGACATCGCGCCCCCTTCGCGGTAGGGATCGATGGGGGGGTTCGTCACCTCGGCGAAGGTCTGCTGGCAATACTTGAACAGAGTCGGGTGGTAGACGCTCAGCACCGTCAGCACCCGGTCGTGGCCCATGCTCGAGAGCGGCTCCTTGGAGAGCTTGGCCATGTCCTTGACGAAGTTCGCGCGGTCGAAGTCCCAGCCCGACGCCTGGAGCA
>CAXTPM010000024.1:0-895 GCA_964245865.1 uncultured Fimbriiglobus sp.
TCCGGCATCGGGTCATCGACGGTCGGCATTCGCATCCACGCCTGCCAAGTCTTGAGGGGGGCCGCTTCGTCCGTGCGCCCCAAGACTAGTGCTGCGAACGCGGCCCGCAAGTCGTTCCAGCCGACAAACTCGCTCCGACCCTACCCGGCGTGTCCGGTTTGCCCAGTCTCTCAGGCCACACGCGAAGATTCCACCCGACGGCGGCTTGAGGGTGGCGACCCCGGCAAAATCCGGCGGCGAGTCGGAACCCGAACGCCGTCCGGTATAATCAGACGGCACGAGGCCAATCCCGACCGAGGACAGCATGCGCCCGAATCTTTCGTCCGCCGCGTCGCAGTCGCGCACCATCGTCGCGGCGTTCGTGCTCGGCACCGCGTTCGCCGCCGGCGGGGCGCAAGCCGCCCCCGCGACCGGCGCCCAGGCCGAGCCGAGCGCCGACGCCATCCGCGACCTGACCCGCTACTGCCAGGCGTGCTGGCGCAACGCCCGCATCCCCCCCGACCGCTGGGCGGACTGCACCCAGCAGGTGTTCGCGCGCCTGCTCGAAACCGTGGACCGCGGCGCGTGGCCCGAACTGCTCGTGGACGACAACAGCGACAACCGCCGGGAACTCATCCGCGCGATCGACGCGGTCAAGAAGCGCACCCAGCGCGCCCGCAAGTTCGCCGACCTCAGCCTCGACTACGCCGACCCCCGGCGGGTGGACGACGTGCAGCAGGACCGCCGCGAGCGCCTCGAGTCGGCCGCGCAGGCCGTGCTGAGCGGGCGGCAGCAGAAGATCGTCGAGCTGAGCGCCACGGGCTGGGCGGTGCCGGAAATCGCCGTCGAACTCGGCACGACGCCGGAGCGCGTGAGCGACGAGAAGTACAAGGCGATCCGCAAGTTGCGCGCGCAC
>CAXTPM010000024.1:905-18352 GCA_964245865.1 uncultured Fimbriiglobus sp.
CCGAAAGCCCGCCGCCCGCGGCGGCGCGGAGTCTTCACCAACAGAGGACTCCGCGCCGCCGCGGGCGGCGGGCTTTCGGCGGCGCCCACCTTAGAGTGCGCTTGCTGCTGTCCGACTTGCTTCATTAAATAGCCCCTTCCCCCGCAGCCCCGCCCAGAGTTAAACCGCCCGCCGATGAGCACGACCCTGCCCTCCCCGGCAACTACCGCCACGCCGAGTGCTACCATCTGGACGCGCAGCTTTGTCGGCCTCCTGATCGCGCAGTTCTTCGCCGCGTTCAACGACCAGGCGATCCACGCGGCCGCGATGTTTTTCGTAATTAACACGCAGACACTCAGCGAGCAAAATGCGATCTCGCTAATGCCGATTCTATTTTATGCGCCCTGGCCGATCTTCTGCACGGTGGCGGGGTACTGCGCGGATCGCTACAGTAAGCGGCGCTCGCTCGTCACCTGGAAGGTGATCGAAGTCGGCATCACCACACTCGCGGCTGTGGGGTTTTACCTCGGCCGGCAGGGCGACCCGACGACGGCGTGGCCGCTGGTCGGCTCCGCGTGCGTGCTGGCGTGCGTGTTCCTGATGGGGCTGCACTCGGCGTTCTTCGTCCCCGCGAAGTACGGCATCATGCCGCAACTCCTCCCGCCGGACCAGCTTTCGCGCGGCAACGGCGTCCTCGAATCGCTCTCGTTCATCGCCATCATCCTCGGCACGGTTTCGGGCGGGGTGATGTCGTACCTGTTCCTGCGCCAGGAACTTTACATCGGGCTGGTGCTCATTGCGTTCGCACTGGTCGGCGCCGTGGCGAGTCTGGCCATCGAGCGCGTGCCGGCGTCGAATCCCGGCCGGTCGTTCCCGAAGTATATTTACGGCCCGCTCGTGACCAACATCCGCACGCTGTGGCAGTCGCACGCGCTGCGGCTGGCCCTACTCGGCTTAGTGTTCTTCACCTTCGTGGTGTCGTTCATGCGCGCGGCCGTGTACATGCTCGGCGAGTCGCAGAACCCGCGCTGGGACGAACTTAAAACGAGTATGGTCGTGGGCACCGTGGCGCTGGGTGTGGGCGTGAGTAGCCCGCTGGCCGGGTACCTCAGCGGCAAGCGCATCGAGGTGAGACTTGTGCTCGTCGGCGCGGCGGGGATGACGGCGCTCTTGTTCCTCGCAGGGCTGTTCGCCCACACCGTGCCCGCACTGGTGCTGTGCATCGTCGGCATCGGTTTCTTCACCGGCTTCTACATCGTGCCGCTGTACACGCTGCTCCAGCACCGCGCCCCGAAGGCCAGCAAGGGCGACATGATCGCCACCTCGAACTGCGTGAATACCGTCGGCGCCATTGCGGCCACACTACTCTTCAAGGGCGTGGTGCTGCTGGCACTGGTGCTCGGCCTCACGCCGGTGGTGGGGCGCGGCCAGGGCCAGACGCCAGAAATCGTCGGGCGCGGGGCGCTGCAGGAAGTCGAGTTCGCCGAGGGTCAGCCGGGGGCGGTGACGATTCTCAAGGAGGGCGGCGAGTCCGAGCGCTTCGGCCGGCGGCTCGACCCCGCCAAGCGCGGCTTCGCCAGCATCTACCGCCGCGTCACGGGCACCAACCCCAACGCGATCGTCCTCCGACTCGACCCCGACGTGCCGCTGAAGCCCGGCCTTACGCCGCAAGTGGTGGTGTGGCGGTACTTCGTGGACACGGTGACGTACTACGAGGTGGAGTTGGTCGAACCCGGCGAGCAGACCCCGCCGGACCACCGCGACTACCGGGAGTTGCCGCGGTTCCTGTTCGCCGGCGCCGGGGTGCTGGCGCTGCTGATGCTAATCGGCATCGCGCGGCCGGTGCTGCGAGTGCGGCGGGAGTTGGCGGGGGCGGAGTAAAAGATTCAGCCGCCAAGTGCGCCAAGACCGCCAAGGAATACAAAAGATCAAGTCTTTGTACTCCTTGGCGGTCTTGGCGCACTTGGCGGCTAAGAGTCTGTACCTACATCTTCTACTCGAGTAGCAGAGTCGGCTCCCAGCCGACGCGCTCGGCGTTGGCCCGCAGTTTCTCCAGTGCGCGGTTCTGAATCTGCCGCACGCGCTCTTTGCTGATGCGCAGCAGGTGCCCGATCTGGCGGAGCGAGTGGGTGCCGCTGCCGGTGAGGCCGAAGCGGAGGTCGAGCACCTTCTTCTCGCGCGGGCGCAGGTTGTCCATCAGGAACTTGAGTGCCTCTTGGCGCTCGTTGTTCTCCTGAAGGGTCAGCGTCTGCGTGTCCGGCATGGCTTCAGTGAGCTTGAAGTCACTGTCGTCGTCGAGCACCGCGTTGAGGCTCACCGGCGTGCGCGTGGCGGTCTGGAGGTGCGTGAGGTGTTCGAGACTCGACCCCGTGCGCGCGGCCAACTCTTGCGGGCTGGGCAGGTGCTTGCCGCCGTGCGCGAGGGCTTCGGATTCTTGCTGGAGCAGGCCCAACTCTTGGAGATGGTGGGGGCTGAGGCTCACGAGGTGCGACTGACGTGCCACCGCGATTTGCAGCGTCTGGCGAATCCACCACGTCGCGTAAGTTGCCAGGCGAGTACCGTGGCTCACGTCGAAGCGGTCGATCGCCTGCATCAGCCCGCACACCGCTTCTTGCAGCAAGTCGGCGTAGCTGAGCGAGTGGTGGCGGAAGCGCTTAGCGACGTGAGCGGCCAGGCGGATGTTGGCACTGGCGAGGCGGTGCTTGTAGTGGACGTAGCGGTCGTGTAAGCGGCGGACGGCGAGGACTTCGCGGGTGGTGTCGTTGGCGTTGTCGCGGATGAACTGCGCCATCGGCCAGGGTTCGAGCGGCGGCTTGTTGTCGCGGAAGTCGGGGAAGTGGCGCACGAGCACGCGCACGAGATCAGTTTTGCAGTCCCAGAAGTTGGCGAGTAACTCGCGCTCTTCGTCGGGGGTTAACAGGTCGGAGGAAAAGGTGGTCTGGAAAGGTTCTTGGACCGCCGCCGAGGCGACTCGAGTCCGTCTGGCCGTCTTCATCAGCACCTTCTCCTAGTCCATCGAGGTCGATTGAGGGTTCGCCGAGCGCAGCCGACCCAAGGGTCATCCGGCGCTCGTGAGCCGTCCGGGTGCGGACCCGAACCCGCGCCCCGCGGAACGAACCCGTGCCCGGCCCGCGCACCCCGTGGGGGTGGTGGGCCGCGCGCAAGTCCGCCGCCGGGTCGTGTTCAGTTGCATCGGACGGTTCGGCACCGGAATCCCGCCGGGGTTGCGCGTTCGCGTGGTCGGACCTGCCCGACCGGGCCTACGCACGGCGCGAACGGCGAACGCCTCTCGCGGGGAGAGGCGGGCGCGGCCCGCTACGTCAGTACGAGGTCAACGCCGACTCAACTCAAGCGACATCCCTGCCCGTTCCGCCCGAGGCAATCCTTGCTCGGGGTTCGCCGCCCGGAATGAGTTCAGGGCGATCCGACGCGCGGCCCGCCAACGCAAACCGCCCGGCTGAGTCCCGGTCGAAAGTCTATCGGAATCGGCCGGCCGGTGGCAGAGCCACGAGGCGGGCCGGAGTTCCGGCAGACAATCAACCCGGCGCAGTCGAGCGGGGGTGAGTTGGCAGCGGCGGGTCGGCGCGTGCGGGTGTTAAGAGCACGCGGGTGACGCGGATTCGGCCGGGGCCGGTCGGAACAACGTGGGTGGGCCAAGTTGTATCTCCTTGTCACCGAAGCACGTGGATTGTAATTGGTCCGCCGGGGCAGTTCAAGCAGACTCCGCCGGCAAATTGAAAAAAGCGCCTCAAGCCACCGGTTCGGGTGCTACGGTGGACGGCGTGGTCCCGGCCGGTATGTCACGCGGACAGTAGTGGTTTTCCGGCCGATTCTCGTCCCGAGAGCGAGTTTTGCTCGACGCGGGACTTGAAACTTCGTTAAACTTTCCTCACCGGCTCGCCGAACTGTTTTCGCCCCGAGGTATCGGTTGGGCCAGTCGAACCCCCCGCAGTCCGAGGCGCCCCCCGCACCCGGCGAGCGGTCGGCCGTCGCCCCCGCCCCCATGCTCACGCCCCGCCACCGCTGCACCGTGCTGATCGTCGATGACGAGCCGGCCGTGCTCGCGCTGATGGCCGGGCAACTGCGAACTGACTACGAGGTCGAGACCGCCGCCGCCGCCGCCGAGGCGAAGGCCGTCTTCGCCAAGCGCCCCATCGACATTATCCTCACCGACTTGCAACTCCCCGATTCCACCGGCCTGCAACTGCTCGAGTGGGTACAGAAGGCCCACCCCCGCACCGCGCGGCTCTTGCTCACCGGCACCGCCAGGGTCGAGGACGCCGCCGACGCGATTAACTGCTGCCGCATCCACCGCCTGGTGCTCAAGCCCTGGCGCGGCGACGACCTGCTGGTGATGATGAAGTCCGTGGCCCACGCCCTGCTCTTGGAGCGCAGCCACGAGCACTTAGTCGAGGAGTTGCAGCGCAGCCACGCCGACCTGGAGAAGCGCGTCGCCGACCGCACCCGCGAGGTCGAGGACGCGCTCAACCAGTTGCAAATCCGCAACCAGATTCTCGAGCGCATGGCCCTCACCGACGCACTCACTCGATTGCCCAACCGCCGCGCCATCGAACTGGTGGCCCGGCGCGAAATCCTCCGCCGCGCCCGCTTCCCCGTGCCGCTGGCGTTCGGGCTGGTCGATGTCGATTGGTTCAAGGACATCAACGAGCACCACACGCTCTCCGGCGGGGACCACACCCTGACGTGGCTCGCGCAGGTGCTCCAGGCCAACGTGAGGGGGAGCGACGCCCTCGGCCGGGTCGGCGGCGAGGAGTTCATGGTCGTTGCCCCGGCCACCGATCTGGCGGGCGCCGAAATCCTCGCCGAGCGCCTGCGCGCCGGGGTCGAAGCCGCCTCGACGAGTTTCCAGGGCCGGCCGGTGGCGATCACGGTGAGCGTCGGGTTCGCCGTCGCCGCTCCCACCGGCGCCCTCACCTACGCCGACCTGCACCGCCTGACCGCGCAGTGCCTCAAGGACGCCAAGACCGCCGGGCGCAACCGCTGCGTGGTGCGCAGCCTCTAGCCCCCGCCCGCCCCGCCGGCTACACTCGCACTGCCGCCCCACCTGCCGCCAGTCGAGGACCGACGACGTGAAACTGACCCTCAGCGCCCTTCTGCTCAGCCTGATGGCCCTCGTCGGGTTCGCCGACGACCCGAAGCCCGCGCCCAAGCCGGTCGAGAAGTCCCCCTTCCCCGGCGTCTGGGAGCACGACTCCGAGGCGGGCGCCAAGCTCACCATCCGCTTCAAGACCGCCGAGTTGATGCAACTGAAAGTGGTCGCCGGCGACGCGGAAATCCGGCTCACCTGCAAGTACAAGCTCGAAGGCGACAAGAAGCGCGTGGTCGCCGAAGTCACCGATGTCGAGAAGAAGGGCGACCTGCCCGACGCGCCGGCGAAGGGCTACAAGATGTCGTTCGTGTTCAAGATCGACGCCAAGAAAGATGTCGCCGAACTGAGCGAGTTCGACGCGGAGAACAAGGACCACGTGAAGGACATTGTCGAGGGGGCGTACAAGCCGGTGAAGGGAGACTGACCCGAGCGCGGATCGCGGATCGGGCGACAGTTGAACCAGGGCCGCGCGAAGGCCCACCTACGGCGGTCGGCAGCCGGGCGCGGGCTGGGGCTTGCGCCTCAAGCGCTGACCGATCCGCTCGGCCACCCACGGCGCGGCCAGAAGCAGCGCCAGCGCGGCGACTGCCGCGACCAGCGTCAGCGCGAATACTCCGAGGTGCCCGAGCCAAGACAACTCGGCCCCGCCGGCCGACGCGGTGCGCACGACTCTCGTGTAGGCCGGGAGCGCCAAGCCGAGCACAATCGCCACTAGTGCGATAATGACGAGGCGTTCCATGTCCTGACCGCGCGGCCCCATCGGGCGTCCTCCTGTCCGCTCGCCGGGGGCCGACTCGCTACCGCCCCGCCTCCAGCCGCGCCCGCAGGTGCGCCACCTGGCGCAAGCGCGTCTCGTCCGGCCCGTCCGCCTGGTAGTCCAACTGCTCGCCGGTGATCGCTTCCAGCAATCTCAGCGCGACGTGCCGCACCTCCAACTCGCGGCGCTCGAGTGCCTCCAAGAGCACCGGCACGGCCGCGGCCCCCTGCGCGGCGAGTTCCTGCGACGCGGCCGGCATCTTGTCGCGGTCGCGCAACTGCTCCACCAGGCGGCGGTTCTTCTCCTCCTGGAGTAAGCGCTGCGTCAGGCCGCTGAAGCGCGGGGCGATGGCCGGCGGCGGTGCGGCATCTGCATCGAGCCGCACCGGCGTCACCGGCGGCGGCACGACATCGCTGATCGTGAGCGGCTGCGGGGCGGGCGCCGGCGCCGGACGCGGCGCGGGCCGCACTCCGGGTGCCGGCCGGGGCGGGTCGAAGGTCGCCTGCTGCCCGATCGGGGTGAGCGGCGCGAGGTCGTCGTCGGGGATCGCCACCGGCGCGGCAACAGGGCGCGGGCCGTGGCCGTTACCGTTGCGAGCGGGCGCCGCAGCCTGCTGCTCGCCGAACCCCGCGAACCCCGCCAGCCGGGCCATCAGCACGTCGTCCTGGAACGTGGTGCCGAGGTAGGCGTCGATGGCCACCTGGTCGCGGATCAGCTTGTCCGGCGTGCCGTGGCACACCACCTTGCCTTCGACAATTAAGTAGATGCGATCGGCCGTCTTGACGACCTCGCGCACGTTGTGGTCGGTCAGCAGAATGCCGATGCCCTGGTCGGCCAAGTCGCGGATGTTCTTGCGGATGTCCTCGGTCGTTTTGGGGTCCACCGCCGCGAACGGCTCGTCCAGCAGAATCAGCATCGGCTCGCACACCAAGCAGCGGGCGATCTCCAGCCGCCGTTTTTCCCCACCGGAGCAGCGCGCGGAGACGTTGTTGCGCACGTGCGTCAGGTTAAACCGCGCCATCGCCTCCTCGGTGCGCTCGCGGCGCTCCCGGCCGGTGAGGCGCCGCCCCAGGCTGCGGCTGCGCGGCAGGCCTTCGAGAATGGCGAGGATGTTTTGTTCGACGGTCAGCTTGCGGAAGATGCTCTGCTCTTGCGACAGGTAGCCCATGCCGAGGCGGGCGCGGCGGAACATCGGAAGTGTGGTGACTTCCTGGTCGTCAAAGAGGACGGTGCCGCCGTTGGGGGTGATCTGGCCGGTGGCCATGCGGAAGCTGGTGGTCTTGCCCGCGCCGTTGGGGCCGAGCAGCCCGACGACCTCGCCGGGATTGACCTCGAACGACACGCCGTTCACCACGGCCCGCCGGCCGTACTTCTTCACCAGTTCGCGGACTTCCAGGAGTGCCATACCGCAAGTCACCCCACAACTCGGCCGAGGAGTCCGCCCCCTCAACCGTAGCGGGGTGGCCCGGTTCGGGCAAGCCCGGACTAGGCCCGCGACTCGCTCGACGACTCGGCGAACAAGTCCGAGATGACGCGGCGCAGGATTTGGCCGCTGGTCATGCCGCGCGCCTGGGCGGCTTGGGCCAGGGCGGCGGCCTGCCAGCGCGGCAGGAGCAGTTGCAGCTCGACGACCTCGTGGTCGATGCGCGTCGGGTCGCCGAGGCTCGCGTAGGGTGGGTTCACGGCAAGTGGGGTGTCGGGGGTGTGCGCAGAATAAACACTAAGAGGTGCGGTCGCGGCGGCGGTCGAAGGAGGCGAGTAAGCGGGGGCGAGGACCATAACAAGAACTTCTCAAGTGGGCGCCGGCCGAGCCAGGACGCCAGTTCGGGGCTCGCCGGGGCCGTTGGACGATAACATTAGCAAGGGGAGTGCCGGGCCTTCACAAAACCAAGAACTCTGCGTAAGCTCATGCACTCGCAGTGCTTACGGCATCTGAAGACGCCGCCGGACTCCGACCGCTGCCGCGTCCCTGGGCAGCGGCTGTCCGAATCGCGGCAGTGCCGACCGAGGACCGATTCCATGCCGGTAAAGGTTCTCCGGTTGGGAAGTCCAGCGAAACTCGGAAAAATATTGCGGCCGGCGGCGAAGTCGGCACAATTACAAGTTACCTTAGACGGGACCGCCCACCCCGGCCGCGCCTGGGGCGGTGTTTTTACGAACTTGCGCCGCGGGGCGAACCGCGCCCGCCGGAGTTGACCGCCATGACCACCCCCGCGCCCCGCCCCGGCCACCCCGACGACGACCACCCGCTCTCGGACTGGTTCGGCGAACTCGACTCCGACCCGGCCCCCGCGCCGGCGCCCGAGACCGGGCCGTTGGAGCCGACCGAGGAGGACATCGACTTCGCCCACTTCGGCCCCGCGCCGTCGGGCCTGAGCGGGTCGGGGGTCCGGGCGCTGTTCCCGAGCGACCCCACCGAGCCGCTCCCCGCGCCGGGCGCCCGCGCGGTCTCGCCGGACATGGGGTCGAGCATTTTCAGCGCCAAGCCGTCCAAGCCCAAGCCCGGCGACCCGAACCTCGCGGCGGGGTCGGACTACGGCTCGGCGGTGATCCACACGCGCCCCGAGCCGGGGGCCAGCGGCTCGCACATCTTCGACGCGCCGCCCGCCGGGTCGAGCCGGTTCACCGACCCCGCCGACGCCACCGACTCGGAGGTGTCGCAACTGCTCGGCGGGGGCTACGCGGGGGCGGACTCGGACGACCCGATGGCGGTGTTCTCGCAACTCCAGAACCCCACCTCGGGGGGCGAGACGCTCTCGCAGGCCGACTTCGCGCTCAGCAGCCGCGAGGCCAACGACATCCTGGACGAACTCGACCTGCCCGACGAGTTCAACTCCGCCCCCGGCGGCAGCGGCAGCCGGCCGGACTACGGCCGCGCGGGCGGGCAAGGCTCGAGCGGCTCGAACCTGTTCGGGCGCGACGCGTCCGACATCGACTTCGGCGCCGGCCACAACTCCGGCGTGGACCTGTTGCGCCCCAACAGCACCCCCGGCGCGGGCGGCTCGGGGGCCGACTTCGCCACGAGCGACAGCATTTTCCAGGGCGAACTCCCCTCGATCGACGGCTCGTGGGTCAGCTTCGGCGCGGGCGAGGGTGGCGGCGACGACCGCACCGAGGCGATGCTCTTCGACGACACCGGCGCCGGCAGCGACGACGCGCTCGAGGACGGCGGGGACGACATCTTCCAGGTCAGCCCGTCGAAGCTGAAGGGACTCGAGTTCCGCTCCGAACTCGGGAGCCGCGTCAACTTCGCCCTGCCCGGAAGCCCCGGCGACTCGAACGCGGAGCGCGCCGACTCGATCCAGTGGGGCGACCCCGCCGGGCAAGGCTCGGACATCTCCGCGCGCCTGAGCGCCGCGGAGGCCGACGCGCTGGGGATTCCCGACCTGGGCGCGATCACCGCCGGGTCGCTCGACCCCAGCGACGACGAGCTCGCCGACCTCGGGCGCAGCCGCTACCCCGGCCCGCCGGCGAAGGCGCGGCCGGACCCGCGCCCCGACTCGGCGCTGTTCGACTCGTCGCCGGACGTAACTTTCGCCGCCCCGGCCCCGCGCCGCCCGCGCTGGGTCGGCCCGGCGGCGGGCGCGGCGGCGGGCGCCGGGGTCGCGTCGCTGGCGTTCTGGCTGCTAGCCCCGGCGGCGCCCGACAAGCTGGCCACGATGCCGGCGTCGCCCCCCAGCACAGTTGCAATCGACCGCGCCAAAGAGTTGGCCGACGCGCGGCGGCTGCTGAGCGGCGGCGAACCCGAGGCGGCGCTGCCCGCGCTCGACGCCGCCGGCGACTCGGTTGCGGTCGATGTGCTCGCCGACCGCGCCAAGGCCCGCTGGCTGAGCCGGGTGCGCGAGTTGGCGCGCGACAACGCCCCGGCCAACGCCGACGACGCCCAACTCAAGCAGGCCGCTGCCGAGTTCGGGCGCGTGGCCCAGGAGAGCGACTCGGCCACCGACGCCGGGCGACGCGCGGCCGTCGAGGCGACGCTGTACCTGGGCCTGACGCGCGAAGTCTCCGGCGACCCGGCGGGCGCGGCCGAAGTTTACGCGGCGGCGGCGACGCGCTTCCCCGCCGAGCGCGCGGTGTTCGACGCGGCCATCGCCCGCCTGAAAGCCACCAGCAAGCTGAAGGGCGCCGCGCCCCGCGCCGCGCTGGATTTAGCCGACGCGGTGGCCGTCGTGGTCGCGCTGCTGGAGCCGCCGGCCGACGCCAAGGCGGGGCCGGGCGCGGAGGCGGGGTTCGCGTTCTGGCGCGCCGCGCAGTCCGCCGCCGAGGGCGACTACGCCGCCGCGATCACCGCCATCGGCGAGGCGAAGGCGGCGCACGAGGCGCGCCGGCTGAAACTCGCCGGCCGGGGCTTGAACCCGATGTCGGACCCCCTGGAGCAGATTTTCACCAAGGCCTGCGACGACCTGCGCGAGTTCTACGCGCTCAAGCGAGACACCTACCAGCACCCCGGCGCCGGCCCGCTGTTCGCCCAACTCGGCCCGACCGCCGGCCTCGACAAGCTGGTCGCGGACGCCAAGCCGAAGCCGCCCGCTGCGGCGGTGAAGCCGGGGCCGAGCGCGAGGGAGAAGGAGTTGGAGGCGCAAGTCGCCCGGCTCGAAGCCGACTCGAAGGCGTCGGTGGCGCGGCTCGAAGCGAAGATCAAGGAGGCCGCAGCCAAGGAGGGCGACGTTCGCGCCGAGGCCGAGGCGACCGCCAAGCGCGCGCAAGACGAGGCGCAGCAGGCCCGCGCCGCACTCGCCAAGTTCCAGGCCGCGATGCCCAAGGCGAACCCCGCCCCCGCACCGGCGAACGGGGTCAAGCCCGAACAACTCGCCGCCGCCGAGGCCGAGGCGAAGCGACTGCAGGGGCTGGTCACGCAGTCCGAGGCGCGGGCCAAGGAGGCCGAGGTCGCCGCGCGCGAGGCGGGCGCCAAAGCAAAGGCCATTGAGGCGCGGTTCGCCGAATTGGAGGTTGCCCGCGCCGCCGAAGTCGCCGGGGCGCGCAAGGTCGCCGAGGAGCAGGTCGCGCAGTCCAAGGCCGAGGCCGCGCGCCTCGCCAAGTTGCTCGCGGAGGAGCGCGCCAAGCCGCCGATGGTCGCGGTCGCCCCACCCCCCGCGGCCCCGGCGAACCCGCCCGCCGCCCCGACTTCGCCCGCGCCCGCGCTGCGGCCCATGGAAGCCGAGTACGCGCGCAGCCTGCACCAGCGCGGGGTGGACTTGTATTTCGCCGGGCGCCCCTCGGACGCACTCGCCCTCCTGACCGATGCCACGCGCCTGGACGGGCAGGACGCGCTGCAGTGGTACTTCCTCGGCCTCGCGCAGTCGGCCACCGGTTTCGACCCGCGCGCGGCGTTTGCCAAGGGCGCCGAGTTGGAGCGCCAGGGCCGGCCGGGGCGCAAGGCGGTCAACGCCGCCCTGGAGCGCGTGCAGGGCGCCGCGCGGCAGCAGTTGGGGCAGTACAGGCCCTGAAAAGTGCAGAATGCAAAGTGCAGAATGCAAAGTGGAAGAACAGGGGCCGAACCGCGCCTCCGCCACTTTGCATTCTGCACTTTGCACCCCGCACTTCTATACTGTCCCCCACGAAGTCCGCACTCTCCCACTCGGTTGATAAGGGGCAAGCTCATGGCCGGGCACAGCCACTGGGCCAACATCCAGCGCCACAAGGGGGCCATGGACCACAAGCGCGGCAAGCTGTTTAGCAAGCTCGCGCGCTACATCATGATCGCCTCGCGCAACGGCGGCGGCGACCCGACCATGAACCTGCCGCTGCGCTACGCCATCGACAAGGCGCGCAGTGTCTCGATGCCCAAGGATAACATCGAGCGCGCGGTCAAGAAGGGCACCGGCGAGTTGGCCGGCGACGTGATGGAGGAAGTCAGCTACGAGGGCTACGGGCCGGGTGGGGTGGCGATCCTCGTCGAGGCCGTGACCGACAACCGCAACCGCACCTCGGGGGCCATCCGCAGCACGTTCGAGAAGCTCGGCGGCAACCAGGGGACGCCGGGGTGCGTGAGCTACCTGTTCGACCGCAAGGGGGTCATTCTCGTCGAGCGGAAAAAGTACCCGGCGGAAGACGAGCTGATGGAGATCGCCCTCAACGCCGAGGCCGACGACTTCGTGCCGGTGGACGACTACTACGAGATCACCTGCGACCCCGCGAAGTTCCTGATCGTACAGGCGGCGCTCGAAAAAGCCGGCGTCCAGTCGGTTGAGGCCGAGGTCAAGAGCGTGCCGCGCACGAGTGTGGACCTGGATGTCGAGACCGGCCGAAAGGTCATGCGCCTGATCGAGACGCTCGACGACAACGAGGACGTGCAAACGGTGACGACGAACGCGAACATCACCGAGGCGATGGTGGCGTGAACCGGCCGGCGGTTACACCCGTCCGTGGGGGTGCGAGTTTGGCCCGGCGGGGTTCGCCTCGTGGCGACTCCCCGGCCGGCCGAGGTCTTGGGCGCGTCCGATGAACGAACTGATTCAGGCGACCGGGTACGCGGCCATCGTGTACGTGATCTTCAACTCGGTCGTCACGTTCGGCAGCGGCCAGCCATTGGTGGAGTGGATCAACCCCGGAAGGCGCTACTTGCCCTTGCTCGCCGGGGTGCTGTTCGGCGGGTCGTACACGTCGTTCAAGATCGCCTCGCGGCGCTACCACGAGAGCTACGGCGAACTCTGGCACAAGCTCTTGAGCGAGGACCACGCCCCCCCGGAGGTGGTGGGGGCCATTTCCCTGGCCATGCTGGCCGCGTCGCTGCTGCTGCTCGCGGGCTACTGCCACTGGAGTCTGCCGCGCGCCCCGAGTACATTCCGCCTCGACCCGAACGATTTGGTCAGCGAGTACCGCCGCGCGCTGCGGCACTACGTGAAGTGGGACGGCGGCATCGACTACGCCATCCTCGCGGAGGTGCGCGCGGGGGTGTTCACCGAACTCACCTCCGGCACCGACGACAAGGCGATCCGGCACAACCTCAAGCGCCTGCCGGGGCTGCACGCCGCCGGCGGCGCCGACGCGCAGGCCGAGTTGCAGAAGCAGAAGGCCGTCTGGCTCGACTTCGCCCGGCGGATCGTCGCCGAGTGGCCGAAGTTCAATGAGCTCGTCGCCCCCGCGCGCCACGGCAGCAACGGGGCGATCACGTTTGACCTCCGCTACGGCGCGGCGTTCCTGGAGATGGTCGAGGTCGGCGAGGCCAACGGCCCCGAGGGCGGCGTGGCGACGGTGCTGTTCGCCGTGACCCTCAACCAGCACGAGGCGTCCACACTGGCGGCGGCGAAGCACTTTGCGATGCTCAGCCAGGCCATCCGGCACATCCGCACGGGGGTGGTGCGGGGGTAACAGTTTTGAGGGCGACGCGTGGTCATGACTTACGCCTACCACATCGTGACCCGCCGCGCGGGGTTAGGCGCGCTGGCGCGGTCGCTGGCGCGCCATCTCGACGCCGACGACAGCGCACGCCTGCTGGCGGCGGTCGCGGCCAGTTCCAGCGATCCCATGCGGCACCTCGTGCGGGACGAGTTGGGTGCGGTGGTCTTTTCGTTCGTCTTCGCCCCCGACGAGGCGCTGGTCGCCTACGGTGGTGGCGACTGGGCCGGCGACCCGGCAGCGCGCCGAAGTCCGGTCGCGCTCGGGTACGTCTTCAGTTCGCTCGATTGCGGCGAGTTGTTCGCGCACTTCCGGGGCATGTCGGCGACCTCGGGCATGAGCCGTACGTTCCGCGACTCGCCGGAGGTGCGGGCGACCTTCGCCGACATCGGCCGCGAGGCAGGGGCGCTGTTGGTGGCGCTCGACCGCGAGGACAACTTCGGCGACGCCGTCTGGCCGCGCGCGGGACAAATGGAATGGCCATACGAATTGGATAACGGCCCCGAGGACGGCCCCGGCGGGGTCGATCAGTATTGCTGCGCGCTGCTGGACGCCGCCGGGGCGGGCTGTGCGGCTGATCTTGCGTGAGCGCAGCCCCGTTGCGCGCCTACAATCCCCCATCCGCCCCCCTGCCGGAGTCCTATCGCCATGCCCGCCGCCCTGGTCGCCGCCCTGCTCGCCGCGGGCCTCGGCCACTCGCCCGCGCTCCCCACCCGGCTTGACGATGTCGTCTACGGCACCGCCGAC
This sequence comes from uncultured Fimbriiglobus sp., assembly GCA_964245865.1. Lineage (GTDB taxonomy): Bacteria > Planctomycetota > Planctomycetia > Gemmatales > Gemmataceae > Fimbriiglobus. The sequence continues at coordinate 14,837 of CAXTPM010000024.1, forward strand.
GGCGAGGCACTCAAGCTCGATTTGGCCCTCCCCGCCGGGCCGGGGCCGCACCCGCTGGTAGTGCTGCTGCACGGCGGCGCGTGGCGCGGCGGGAGCCGCAAGGAACTCTCGCGCGGCGGCAACTTCGCCGACTACGGCACCAACGGGGTGAGCCTTACCGAGGCGCTCGCCAAGAACGGCTACGTCGCGGCGAGCGTGGGGTACCGGCTCGCGCCCAAGACCAAGTTTCCCGCGCAAATCCAGGACGTGACAACAGCCATCCGCTACCTGAAGACGAACGCCAAGGCCTACCGCCTCGACCCGGCGCGCGTCGGGGTGGTCGGCTTCTCGGCCGGCGGGCACCTCGCCGCACTCGCGGGGGTGGCGCCGGACGTGCCCGAGTTCTGCGGCCCGCTGTACCCCGACGTGTCGTCGAGGGTGCAGTGCGTGGTGGACTTCTTCGGCCCCGCCGACCTGACGCTCTACACCGAGACACCGGGGATTGAGCGGTCGTTCATGGTGCCGCTGTTGGGCGCCACGTCGGATAAGCACCCCGAGTTGTACACGAGCGCCTCGCCGGTGACGCACGCGGGCAAAGACTCGCCGCCGTTTTTGATCCTGCACGGCACCACCGACATCGTGGTGCCGATCGTCCACTCCAAGCGCCTGCACGCCAAGCTAGTCGAATCGGGGGTAAGTTCCACCCTGGTCCCGATCCGCAACAAGGGGCACGGCTGGTTCGGCGACGAGGCGGTGAAGAGCTACGTACTGACGACGGCGTTCCTGCGCGAGCACCTGAAGCCGTGAGTGCGCTGACGCTGCGAGCACCAGCGGACGGGGGCGCGGGCCGGTGGGGGTGGCTAGTGCTGGCGGCGTGGCTCGCGCTGCTGGTGGCCGGAGCGCTGGTGTTCGCGCACGGCTGCCACGGGGCGGATGTGGATCACGAGCCTTTGGTGCGGGCGCGGTAGGACGGAGGCTGCTTCGTGGCGAGCGTGCTGAAGTTATGGCAACAACTCCTCGACTCGCCGATGAATGTCCGATTCGCGGACCTCTGCCGCGTGGTCGAGGCGTTCGGCTTCGAATACCGGCGGACCACCGGGAGCCACCACATCTACTCGCGCCCCGGCGTGCCCGAACTCGTAAACATCCAGGACGTGCGCGGGCAGGCGAAGCCGTACCAGGTGCGTCAGTTCGTTCGGCTTGTTGGGGAGTACAATCTTTCCATCAAAGGCGAGGAGGGCGTCGAGTGAAGGACTACCACATCAATATCTTCTACAGCGACGAAGACGGCGGCTACATCGCCGACATCCCCGACCTCGCGTTCTGCTCGGCGTTCGGCGACTCCCCTGAGGAGGCGTTGGCCGAAGTGCTTGTGGCAAAGGAGGCGTGGCTGGCGGTGGCGCGCGAGATGGGTAAGCCGGTGCCGGCGCCGGCGTACCGCGCGGCGGTGCGAGTCTAACTGGTTTCCGGTGCCACGAAATTCCACACGCTCGCGCTCGCGGCCAGTAACTTCGCCACACTGTACTGGTGCGCGTACGGCATGTGCAACTCGGCCCGACCGGAGCGCAGCCACAGGAGTGCCCCCGCCCCGGAGAATGCCAGGCTCGCCGGCAGCCCCGACGCGGCCAGCCACGCCGTCAGCGTGTCCCAGACTTCGCCCACGCCATCGCTCAGGTCGGCCGCGTAGCTCGGCACCGGGCACTCGGGGCGGCGTCGTCGCCAAAGCTCGTCGAGTTCAGCTACGACCTGCCGCGACGAGCGCTCGGGCATGGACCAGTTGACCGACAGGTACAGTAGCGCCCGCGGCTCGGCCAGCATCGCAACGAACTCGGCGGCGTTCGTTGCGGGGATCACGTCGTGCCCCCAATCAACTCCCGCACGTCGACCCACTGCATCCCCGCCCGCCGCGCCGCCTCGACGCCAATATCCGTGTCCTCGAACACCACGCACGACGACGCCGGCACGCCGAGCCTCCGGGCCGCTTCGAGGAAGACATCGGGGTCCGGCTTGTGCAGCGCGGTATCTTCGGCGCATACCACCGCGTCGAACCAGTCCGCCCCAATCGCGGCAAGTGTCCGCCCGACGACCTCCCGGTAGCCGCCACTCGCCACTGCCATCGGCAGCCGGCCGCGCCATTCCTGGGCGATGGCCCACACCGCCGGGACGGGGCGGATTTCCGCGACGAGTTCCAGGAAGTCGGACTCCTTCTCGGCCACGAGTCGGTCGAGCGGCTCGCCCAAACTCACGCCGTGCTCGGCGGCGATGATGGCGATGATGCGCCCGGTGGGGACGCCGCCGAGGGCGTAGAACCGGGCCTCCGGGAATGCCAGCCCCAGCCGGCCGAAGAGTTTGGCCCACGCGCGGTAGTGCAGCGGCATCGTGTCCGCCAGCGTCCCGTCGCAGTCGAAGATGAGGGCGGCGGTGCCGGGCGGCGGGGCGTAGGGCACGAATAATCCTCACCAACTTGTCCGGTTTACGCGACTTCGCCCCCCCGAGGGCGGACGACGCGCCGCGGCCGGACTACAATCGGAGTATGTGGCCGACGCGCGCGGAGACCGACCGACTCATCGAGGACGCCAAGGGCGGCGACCCCGTCGCGGTCGATGCGCTCCTGGGGCACTTCCGCGAGCCGCTGCGCCGCGTCATCGGCCTGCGCCTCGACCCGGTGCTCGCCCGCAGAGTAGACGCCTCGGACATTGTGCAGGATGTGCTGATCGAAGCCAACCAGCGCCTCACCGATTACCTGCGCCAGCCCGACATGCCGTTTCATTTGTGGCTGCGGCACATGGCCCAGGACCGCATCATCGACACCCACCGCCGGCACCGCCTGGCCCAGCGGCGCAGCGTGGACCGCGAGCAGGCCATCAACCGCCCCGCGTGGGCCGACGACTCCTCGACCAGCCTCGTGGCGTCGCTGGTGGACACCGAGCGCACCCCGGCCACCGAGGCGATCCACGCCGAACTCGCGCGCAAGCTCACCAACGCGATCGACGAACTCTCGGCCGACGACCGCGAGATCATCCTGATGCGGCACCAGGAGCAGCTCGCCAACCAGGATGTCGCCAAGGTGCTGAATCTGACCGAGGCCGCCGCGTCGATGCGCTACCTGCGGGCACTCCGCCGGCTGCGCGGCGTGCTGTTGCCCGACCCGCCAACCGCCCCGGATTAACTTCCCTCCCCCTCGGGGGGGGGAGGGAACAGGAGCGGACGTGCCGTGCTGAGCTTCACCACCCCCGCCGAGTTGAAGGCCGCGCCCGACGCGGTGCGGTTCTTCGCACTCGCCATTCTACTGGGCCTGCGCGACAAGGCCAGCCGCGTCGAGGTCCGCTTCGGCGACGGCGACGCCTTGCTGTACCACCGCTCGGAGGGCCGCGACTGGGAACTCGCGCCGGTTTCCGAGGAGCTGTTTCCCGAGTTGAAGCCGGCGCTACGGAAACTCGCCCGGCTGGTGACGCCCGAGCGCCCGGATTTCACCGTCACGGAGGGTCTGCCGGGGGCACGCGTCGAGCCGCAGCAGATCGGCTGGCTCACCTTCGA
>CAXTPM010000025.1:0-2589 GCA_964245865.1 uncultured Fimbriiglobus sp.
CGGTCGAGCCGGGCGCGCGCCGCGGTCTGGGCGCGGTTGACCGCCTCGAACGCCTCGCGGACCTCCGGCGGCGGTGCCAGGCTCTCCACGCTCACGCGGCTCACGGCCACGCCGTAGCGCCGGGGCGGGAACGCTTCGCTCAAGCCCGCCGCGACCTCGGACGCCACTTCGGCGCGGCCGGCGAGCAGCACCCGGTCCACGGGGCGCGCGGCCACCGACCGCGCCGCCAGGGACTCGGCCGCGGCGGCGATCAGCCCGTCGAGGGCGCCCGCGTGCGCCAGGTAGGCCGTCAAGGATTCCTCGGCGGGGTCGAGCGCGTACTCGGCCACGAGCCGCACGACCACCAGGTTGCGGTCGCCGGTGAGCAGCGTCACGCCGTCGCCCTCCGGTCCCGCCACCGCGACTTGGCGCACCGCCGAGACCGCCAGGCGGTCGGCGCGGCCGATCGGCCACGGGAAGCCGACGTGCAGCCCAGGGCCGGCGACGGCCGCGACGCGCCCGAAGCGCCGCACCACCGCCCGCTCGCCGGGGCCGACGACCGCCACGCCGGTTGCCACCTCCCACGCGGCCAAAAGCGCGACGGCCAGGAGTATGCCGAGGGCGGCGCGGCTCACGGCTTCCCCCCAGCGGGCGGCGCGGGCTTGCGCGGCGGGCCGAGGAGCAAGTCGAACAGCGGGTGCTTGGTCGAGAGCAACAGCACGTCCTTCGACTCGCCGAGCACCGCCCGGTACGCCTTGAGCTTCAGCAGGAGTTCGGCCAACTCGCGGTCCTCGGCGAACGCCCGGTTCCTGAGCGCGTCCGCCTGCGCGCTCGCCTCGCCTTCGAGGCGCTCCTGCGCGGCCCGCGCCTCGGCCTCGGTGGTGCGCGCGCCGCGCTCGGCGGCGCTGGCGACCGACGCGGCCCGGCGGCGCCCCTCGCTCTCGTACTCCGCGGCCTTGCGCGCCCGCTCGCCGCGGATGCGCTCGGCGATCCCGGCGCGCACCGCCTCGGGGTAGCGCACGCGTCGCAGTTGCCAGTCAACCAGCTCGACGCCGTACTCGCCGAGCAGGGTCCGCTCCAACTCGCCGCCGCCCAGCACCCGGCGGCGGAACGCGGCGGCGCGGGCCTCGATCTGGTCCGCCGGGCGGACGCCCACCAAGTCGTCGAGCGGGCTTTCCGACACCGCCGACGCGGTGCGCGCACTCAACCGCGGCACCAGCACGCGCGCCACCTGGTCCGGCGTGCCGAGCGAGCGCGCGAAGCGCTCGGCGCACTCCGAGTCCGGGATTCGCCAGAGCGCGAACGACTCGACCGCGACCGTGTTCTCGACCGCCCCGCCGGCCGCGTCGCGCGTCAGCGCCTCCACGGGGGGCAACTCCAGCAGTTGCGCCCGGCGGTCGAGCCGAGTCACCGCGTCGATGGGCCACGGCATCTTCACGACTAGCCCGGATTCGGTCGCGCCGTCGTAGCGCGCCACCGGGGCGCCGAAGCGGGTGACGAGCGCGAATTCGGCGGCATCGACGGCCACCAGCGCGGACTGGCCCCACGCCAGGAGGAGTGCGAGGGCGGCGACAAGAGCCAGCCACGGCGCGGCTCTTTCCTGTCCCCTCTCCTCCTGAGGACTCGGGATAGGGTGGGGGGGAAGCCTGCCGGGGCCGAGAGAGCCGGGAGCGGGTTCGATGTCACTCATACTCGGCCTGTTACCCCCCCACCCTAGCCCTCCCCCTCAGGGGGGGAGGGGACAGGAAAAGACTCGGTGCCAGGGCAAGTCACGGCGGCTTAACCTCACTCGGCGTCGGCGCCGATGGCACTAGCGGCGCCGGCCCGGCGGCGGGGTCGTACAGAATTACCTGCCGCCGCCCCGGCACCTCGGCCGCGTCGATGACCATCTTGGGGCGCCCGGCCAGCCCGGCCACCCAGGCGTCGAGTTTCAGGAGCGAGTCGGCGAACGCGCGCCACTCCGCGCCCGGCACGCCCGGCGGCGCGGCCAGCCCCGCGCGCCGGGCGCGGAACACCGCCGCCTCACTCTCGGAGGTCGCCCGGCTCGCGGCCGACGCGGCCTCGGCGTCGCGCGTGCGCCGCTCGGCGGCGATGTCGGCGTCGGCGGCGAGCGCGAGCGCGGCCGACTCGGCGCGCAGCACCGCCTCGTCGCGGCGCTGGATCGCCTCGGCGACCGCGTGGAAGCTCGCCACCACCTCGCCCGGCGGGTGCAGGTCGTGGACCGCCACACGCAGGACACTCACGCCCAGCGAATCGTTCAGGCTCGCCGCGAGTTCCGACTGCGCCCGCTCGGCCATCGCGTCGCGCCCGCCGGCCAGGAGTTCGGCCATCGGCCGCGCCGCGGCCCAGCGGCGCAAACTCGCCTCGGCCCCCGCCCGCGCCACCTCGGCGGGGTCGGCGGCGCCGGCGAAGTAGCGGCGCGGGTCACTAATGGTGTACTCGACCGTGGCGAACAGTTCGACCAGGTTGCCGTCGCCGGTGGGGACCAGTTGCTCGGCCTCGACGGGGTCGAACAACTCGGCGTGCGCGGCGCCCCAGGTGCGACCCAACTCGCGCTGCCGGCCCAGGGCTTCGAAGCGGGCAAAGAGCGCCTCGGGCGAGAGCCGGCGG
>CAXTPM010000025.1:2599-12017 GCA_964245865.1 uncultured Fimbriiglobus sp.
CTGCACCACCTCGTGCGGCCGGTAAATGATCAGTCGCTCGACCGGCGCCGGGTAGCGGACGTGCAGCCCTGGGCCGAGGGTGTCGCGCACCCGGCCGAAGCGGCTGACTAGCGCCGACTCGTGCGGGCCGAGGCTCGTGACACCGCTGAACATCCACGCGGCCAGTGCTACCGCCGCCGCCGCGCCGGCGAGTTCGCGCCAGCGGTGCCCCGCAGCGTGCAGCCACTCGTCGGGGTCCACCTTGGCGAGGCGCTCGGCCAGGGGGGCAAGCCGACTCGGGCCGCGCTCGAAGCGCAAGAGGCGCAGCGAGTTCGCCAGCACCAAGAGCGAGCCGAGTTGGTGGAACACGGCCGCGGCGAGCGGCCCGGATTCGGCGACGCGCCCGGCGGGCGCCAGCAGCGGCCAGAGCCAGCCGGTGAGTACCACACCGGCGATGTTGAGGCCGAAGCCGAAGACGACGATGTTCTGCCGGATCACCGCCTTCGTCTCGCGCCCCAGGCGGATCAGGAACGGCAGCGGCCGCAGCGGCTCGCCCAGGAGCACGCCGCCGGCCACCGATTGCACCAGGTCCGGGCCGGCGCCCACCGCGAGGCCCAGCGGCGCCGCGGCGAGTGCGGGGGCGTCGTTGAGGCCGTCGCCGACGAACAGCGCGCGGGGAGGCAGCCGATCCGCCTTCTCGCGCGGCAACAGGTTCACCTCGACCGAATCCAGTGGCAAGTTGGCTAGACTGCGCGCGTGTCGGTCGCCGCTCAGCACCAGCGTGGTCAGGCCCATCGCCTTCAGTTCGCTCAGCACGCCGGCCGCTTCGGGGCGCACCTCCTCGCCGACGGCGATCAGGCCCACGAGAGTCGGGCCGAGCGCCACACCAACGACGCGCAGCCCCTCGGCCTCCCACTCACGCACTCGCGCCTCGGCCTCGGCGAGTCCGGCGATGCCGTGGCCGTCCAGGTAGCGCAGGCTCCCGACGCGCACCGGCCCGGCGTGCCCGGCCAGGCGCGCCGTCACGCCCAGCCCCGCGTCGGCCTCGAAGGTTTCGGCGAGCGGCGGTGTGACGTTCCGCGCCGCCGCGTCCGCCAGGATCGCCCGCGCCACGGGGTGCTCGCTGGTCCGCTCGGCGCCGGCGGCGAGTTCGACTAGCTCGCGCTCGCCGAAGCCGCCCGACGGGTGCAGTCCGGCCACGCGCAACTCGCCGGTGGTCAGCGTGCCGGTCTTGTCGAACGCCACGACCTCGGTCTCGGCGAGGCGCTCGAGCGCCGCGCCGCCCCGCAGCAGCACGCCGGTGCCGCGGAGTCGGCCGATCGCGGCAAGCACCGCCGCCGGGGTGGCCAGCACCAGCGGGCAGGGGCAGGCGACCACGAGTACGGACAGCGCGGGGTACGCCGCCAGGCGCGCGGCCGCACCACTGGGCAAGGGCGGGGCGTCGGGGGCCGCGCTGCTCTTGGCGCCGCGCTGGGCCAAAAACGCCACGGCGAAGGTGGCGGTCGCCAGGGCCAGCACCACGGGCAGGAAGTAGCGCGCGAGCCGGTCGGCCTCGCGCTCCTGGGCGCCGGGGTTCCGCAGCGCCGCCTCGGTGTAGCTCAGGATTTGCCCGGCAAGCGTCGCCGCGCCGACCTTCTCGGCGCGGATCGAGAGCGTGCCGGTGGGCACCACGCTGCCGGCGAGGACCGCGTCCCCCGGCCCCGCCTCGCGCGGCAGGCTCTCGCCGGTGAGGGCCGCGACGGTGATCGACGCCCTGCCGCTCACGACCACGCCGTCGGCCGGGATTTTGCCGCCCGGCTTCACCACGACGATGTCGCCCACGGCGACATCGCGCGCGAACGTGCGGACCAACTCGCCCTCGCGCTCGACCCAGCAGCGCTCGGGGAACAGTCCCGCGAGGCTCGCCACCGACCGCTCGGCGGCGCCGGACGCGAACGCTTCGAGGCACTCGCCGAGCAAGTTAATCAGCACGACTTCGGCCGCGACGAGCGGTTCGCCAAGCAGGATCGCGGCGCCGCAGGCGATCGCCACCGCGAAGTCGGCCCCGACGCGCCCCTCGGCCAAGCGCGCGAGCGCCGAACTCAGGCTGCGCGCGCCGCCCAAAACTGCGGCGATGAGGGCCGGGCGCACGGCGAGCGCGCCCAACCCCAGCGGCAGCAGGTCGGCGGCGACGAGCGCGCTGCACAGCGCCGCGAGCGCGGCGAGGCCGGCGGGGAACGGCCCGGCGGCGAGCGGCTGGTCGGGGCGGTACTCGCGGTGCATTCAGAGCAAGAATGAGGGAGCAAGGATGGGGGATGAAGGGAGGATAGATAGAAAACGCGCGAAAGCCCACCGCCGGCGGCGGGGGGGCGGGGGCGCAAGTCGGCCGCGTCTTCACGCACCCTTCACACCCGGCCCGTTGCTTCGCCGCGCGGGGCGGCTATACCAGCCGTACCCGCACCGCGAACCTCACCACGGGACACTCGATCATGGCCACCACCGGGCGCAGCGACGCCACCAGCCGGCGCGAGTTCCTCGCCGCCGCGGCCTTCGGCGCCGCACTCGCCGCCGGCTGCCCCAAGAACGGCACCCCCGCCACCAAGGCGACCGGCGCCCCGGCGGGCAAGCTCACCGGCGAGGGGGCGACCTTCATCGACCGCGCCATGCAAGAGTGGGTGTCCGACTACGCCGAGCGCTCCGGCGGCAAGGCGACCGTCAACTACAAGGCCACCGGCTCGGGCGCGGGCGTCAAGCAGTTCACCGAAAAGCTCGCGGACTTCGGCTGCTCGGACGCGCCGATGAACAAGGACCAACTCGCCAAGGCCGTCGAGGCCGGCGGCGCGGTGATCCACATCCCGCTGGTGATCGGCGCGGTCGTGCCGATCTACAACCTGCCCGGCCTCACGACGCCACTGGTCTTCGACGGGCCGCTCCTGGCCGCGCTGTTCACCGGCCGGGTCACGAAGTGGAACGACCCGCGAATCGCCAGGCTCAACCCCGGCGTGGCACTCCCTGCGCAGGACGTGCAGGCCGTGTACCGCTCCGACCCCAGCGGCTCGACGTACATCTTCGCCGACTACCTAGGTAAGACGAACCCCGACTTCAAGGGCACGGTGGGCGTGAGCAACAAGCCGAACTGGCCCGCCGGGGTGGGGACCGCCCAGAACAAGTCCGACGGCGTGATCGGCTACGTCGCCCGCACCGAAGGTACCGTGGGGTACGTCGAACTCACGTTCGCGCTGGATGCGAAGGTGCAGTACGGCGCGGTGGTCAACGCCGCCGGCAAGCCGGCCCCCGCCACCGCCGCGAGCATCACTGCCGCCGCGGCCGAGATGATGAAGTCGAAGCCCGCCGAGGAGCCGTATTCGCTGCACGAGTTCACCTACAACCTCACCAACGCCCCCGGCGCCGAGTCGTTCCCGATCGCGGGAATGAGCTTTGCGATTCTGTTCGAGGCGCAGCCGGCGAAGACCAAAGACTTGCTGGTCGATTTCCTCAAATACTGCGCCGGCCCCGACGGCCAGGCGCTCGCGGAGAAGCGGAACTACGCCGCGCTTCCCCCCGAGTTGCAGGCGAAGATCGCCGAGCGCTTGGGCCGCGTGACGGCGCGGGAGTAGGCCGGGATGTCGCCGCCCTTGCTGGCCCCCGACCTCCCCGACCCCGGCAACGAGCCGGGGCCGGCCCCGCGCCGCGCGCTAGGTTCGGGGGGGGCCAGCCCCGCCGAGTGGCTGTTCGCCGCCGTCACGCGCGCCGCCGGCGTGCTCGTCCTGGCCACGGTCGTCTCACTCGTGGTCGTGCTGGTGCTGAACGCCTGGCCGGCACTCTCCCGAGCCGGCGAGTTCCGACTGTTCACGAGCGCCACCTGGATGCCCAAGCCGCCGGGCGACGGCAGGCAGACCCCCGTGTACGGGGCACTCGCGTTCGTCTACGGCACGGTGGTGACGAGCCTGATTGCGATGCTGATCGCGGTGCCCTTGGGCGTGGCGAGCGCGGCGTTCCTCTCCGAAGTCGCGCCGGCGCGCGTGCGCAAAGTCGGCGCGTTCCTCATCGAACTGCTCGCCGCGATCCCGAGCGTCGTGTACGGCTTCTGGGGCATTTTCGTACTCGCGCCGGCGCTCCAGTGGCTGTTCACGCTGGTGGGGGGGCCGAACACCGGCGGCAACGGCGTGCTCGCCGCGGGCCTCATTCTCGCGGTGATGGTGGTGCCGTACATCACCGCGATCAGCTTCGACGTGTGCCAGGCCGTGCCGCGCAGCCAGCGCGAGGGGGCACTCGCCCTGGGCGCCACGCGCTGGCAGACGATCTCCGGCGTGGTGCTGCCCTACGCCCGCCCCGGCATCTTCGCCGCGTCGTTCCTGGCCCTCGGCCGGGCGCTCGGCGAGACGATGGCGGTGACGATGCTCATCGGCAACCGCGCGGAGATCGACGCCTCGCCGTTCGCCCTAGGCGACACCATCGCCAGTTGCATCGCCAACAACTTGAACGAGGCCGACGAGACGCGCTACCGCGCGGCGGTGGTGGCCCTGGCACTCGTGCTGCTCGCGGTGACGGCGGTGTTCAATGTGCTGGCGCGGGTGATCTACGCCGGGGCGCTGCGCGGGCCGAGGGTCCGCGCCCTCGCGCCGGCCGGCGGGCCGGGGCCGGTGGCCGCCGCGCCCACCGCCCCGATGCCGCCGCGCACCGTGGCCGTCGGGGGCGGGTCGGCGCGGCTGGTGAACCGCGTCATGCTCGGGGTGCTGGGGGGCGGCTTCGCGCTCACGGTGATCCCGCTGTTCCTGATACTGGGTTATATCACGGTGCGCGGCGCGGGCGCGATCGAGTGGAGCCTCTTCACCGAGCGCGGCCGGCCGGGGATGCCCAACGAGTTGTTCGAGCGATTCCAGGACGCCAAGCGCGCAGGTCTACCGCCGCCGGCGAACGACGTGGGCAAGCCGGCGGCGCGCGGCGGCGTGGGCCACGCCATGCTCGGCAGCGTGGTCATCGTGGCCGTCGCCACCGTCATGGCCGTGCCGGTGGGGCTGCTCGCGGCGATCTACCTGGCCGAGGCGCGGCAGAGTCCATTGGCCCGCGCGGTGCGCTTCACCGCGGAGTTGCTGGGCGGCGTGCCGTCGATCGTGGTCGGCATCTTCGCCTACGCGCTATTCGTGAACCCGTTCTGGTACAAGGGCGACCCGTTCGGCGCGTCGGGCCTCGCGGGGTCGGCCGCGCTCGCGGTGATGATGATCCCGATTCTGGTGCGCAGCGCCGAGGAGTCGATGAAGCTGGTGCCCGAGTCGCTGCGGCACGCGAGCTTCGCGCTCGGGGCGAGCCGGATGCAGACGACCCTGCGCGTGACCCTGCCCGCGGCACTCCCGGCGATCGTCACGGGCATCTTCCTGGCGGTGGGGCGCATTGCCGGGGAGACCGCGCCCCTGCTACTCACCGCCGGGAGTAGCCAGTACTGGCCGACCTCGCCCGCCGAGGAGACGCCGTACCTGCCCTACTACATCTACACCTACAGCCGCAGCGCCTACGCCGACGAGCAGCAGAAAGCCTGGGCGGCAACGCTCGTGCTCCTCGCGGCGGTGGTGGCGCTGAACCTCGGGATTCGTCTGGCCAGCGGGCGGCGCGTGGTCGCGGCATCGCGGGCGGACTGACGACCCGAGTCTCGGCGGTTCGTTCCCGGCGAGCCGAGGGGCGTCAGCCCCCGGATGCAGGCCCAGTAGACTGAAGCAGGCAAATGGGGTGGCTGCCAATTAGCCCCGGCCGGTATCCGGGGGCTGACGCCCCTCGGCTCGCCGGGAACGAACCGCCCCTCCACTAGGCTCCCCCATGTTCTGGCGGCTGTTCCTCACCGATGTCGCGCTCGTTGCCGCCGCCGTGGCGTGCGTCGGCGCGCTGTTGGTGCAGCGAGTCCAGGAAGACATCACCCCGATCCTGCGCGACCTGGTGATCGCCGCGGCGACCATCGTCACGGTGTCGGTGTTCCCCGCGTACATTCTCGCGCGGCGGTTCACGCGCCCCATCGCCGAGCTGACCGCCGGGGCCAAGCGCCTCGCGGCCGGGGAGTTCGGGCTGACCGTGCCCGAGGGGAGCAGCCGCGAGACGGCCGCACTCGCCCAGACGCTCAACCGCATGAGCGCCGAGCTGGCCCGCAGCTTCCAAAACTTGGAGCGGGACCGCGAGCAACTGCGCACGATTCTTTCGGGGATGGTCGAGGGCGTGGTGGCGTTCGACGCCGAGCAGCGCATCCTGTTCGCCAACGACCGCGCCGCCCAACTGCTGGAGTTCTCCAGCGAGCACGCGGTGGGGCGCAAGCTGTGGGAGTTGATTCGCCAGCGCGCGGTGCAGGAGGCGGCGCTGCGGGGCTTGAACGGCGACGGGCCGTACCGCGAGGAACTCGACTGGCGCGGCGAGAGCGACAAGAGCCTGGCCGTTTACATCGCAAGGCTCCCCGTGCCGGCCGGGGCGGGGGCGGTGCAGGGCGGGGCGGTCATGGTGCTCCACGATATCTCGGAGTTGCGGCGGCTGGAGCGGCTGCGTCGCGAGTTCGTCGCCAACGTCTCGCACGAACTCAAGACCCCCCTGGCCAACATCAAATCCAGCGTGGAAGTCTTGCTGGATGGCGCCGCCGAGGAGCCGACCACGCGGGGGATGTTCCTCGCCGAGATCGACCAGCAGGCCGACCGCCTCGACGCGCTGGTGGCCGACCTCCTGAGCATCGCCAGGGTGGAAAGTGGCGAAAGTCGCCTCGAACCCGAGACCGTGGCGGTGGAGGACGCCGTGCACGCGTGCCTCGACCGCCACCGCACCCGCGCCGAGGCCAAGGGACTGCGCCTCGACGGCGTGGCCCTGGCCGGCTGCCCCCCCGGATTGAGCGTGTGGGCCGACGAGGAGGCGCTCGCGCAAATCCTCGATAACCTGGTCGATAACGCGATCAAGTACACCCCGAGCGGCGGGCAGATCACCGCGCGCTGGGAGGCCCAACCGCAAGTCGTGTGCCTGGAGGTCGAGGACACCGGTACTGGCATCCCGTCGCGCGACCTGCCGAGGGTGTTCGAGCGCTTCTACCGGGTCGATAAGGCGCGCAGCCGCGAGATGGGCGGCACCGGCCTCGGCCTCGCCATCGTGAAACACATGGTGCAGGCGATGCAGGGCCAGGTGCGCGTGACGAGTGTGGAGGGGAAGGGGACGACGTTCCGGGTTTGTTTGCCGCGGTCGGGGCTTTAAGAGCTAGACGGCGCGACCGGTTCGGGGCTACAATGCGCCGGTGGAGCCGCGCACCTTTTTCGATGCCGACCCGGCGCTACTGCGACTACCGCGCGAGCGCGACGGCGGGGCGGACCCGGCCAAACTCCAGCGCCAGATCGCCCGCCACGGGCGCTCGCTGGAGGGGATGCCGCCGGTACTGGTGTACCGGGGTTCGGACGGCGAGATGATGATATCCGACTGCGCGACCCGCGCCGCGAAACTCTGCCCCGGCGAACCCGTGCCGGCTGAGTTGCTCGGTGTGCTGACCCGCCCCGTGGGGCATCTTCCGACCGTCGGGGGAGAAACTGCCGTGAGCCACTCAGCCGGTGACGAACTGCTCGAAGCCCTGGCCGAACTAAGAGTCGCCCTGCCGTCGATGCGGCTAGGCCAACTCCTCGCCAACTTGGCGACCGTCGCGCGCGGCCCCGAGCGCGGCGCGGTCTGGGACATCGAGGACGGCGAACTCCTCGGCGCGGCCCGCTGGCAGTTGGCCCAACTCGCCGCCCGCGCGCCCGAATCGGCCGGCCGCTAGTTGCCCGCCGGCTTCCCCCGCCCGAACTCGACGCGCACCGTTTGCCCCGCCGCCACACTCACGGTGCGGCTCTCGGCGCGCTCCTCGCCGCCTTCGGTGAAGCGGGCCACGATCTCGTAGTCGTAGCGCTTGCCGGGTTCGACGGCGCCGCTCTCGAACGAGCGCACCTCGCCGCGCGTGGTGGTGGCGACCTTCTCGATCCAGACATCGGCGGCGGCGTCCGGCACCGCGATCTGCAGTCGCACGCACGGCGACCCCCCGGCGGTGGTCGCCGGCGGCAGGTCGAGCACCTGGATCGCCGGCGGGTAGACGCTCACCGAAAGTGGTAAGTGGCGCGGCGAGGGCGAATACTGCCCCAACCACCCGGTTTGCGGCTGCAACGGGTGGCGCTTGCCGGGCACGACCACGCCTAGCGCCACGGCGCTGTACGGCAGGCGCGGGTACTCGGTGTAGGCCCGGCTAATGTCGGCGTTGCCGAACGAGCCGGGCGTGGGCACGTAAGTCGGGATCGGCGGGCCGTAGAGGCTGAAGCCGTTGGTCCACACGCTCCCCGCCGCGCCGGGGACGCCGAAGTAGCCGGGGAAGAACCCTGGGTAGCCGGCGCGGCTGTAGCCCGGCGAGATGCCCGGCCCCGTGCCCCCGAGGCCGTAGTAGCCCCAGTCGCCGTAGTAGGGGCTACCCCTGTGGCCCGCCGGGCCGGGGCCGTACCAGCCGGGCCAGGGGAACGCGTTCGTGGCGGCGAACACCCTCGGCTCGTCGGCGCTCGCGGCGGAGGCGGTGGCCAAGAGACACAGGGCGGCGAGTGGCCGGCGGGTCACGGCGAATCCTCGGCGGAGGCGTGGGGCGTCTCGCAGTGGATTCGGCACGCCGGGCGGCGCGGCGTGCGGGGATGGGAGCGGAAGTGGAGGGCGGGCGTGGGGCGTGCTAGGGCAGGCGGTGCGACTGGTACAGGTGATTCTTACTCCCTCCCCCTCCTCTTGAGGGGGAGGGGGTTCAAGCGGAGCGGCCTACCCCACGAACGCCCCGCCCGCCACCGGCAACTCGCCCAGCGGCTCGAACTCGCGCGTCTGCCGCAGAGCCGCGTCGTACAGCCGCACGCGGCCCGACCCGGCCGCGCCGCCCACCGCTAGCCCGTCGCCGCCGAGCGCGACCCGACCGCCGGCGCGGCTGGCCGGGTCGCCGGCGTAGAAGTCGGCCGTCGCGGGCAACTCGTCCAAGTCGCTGAAGTTGGAGCCGGCCAGCACCGACGCGGCGACGACGCGGACCCGAGGCGCCCCGCCGTCGCCGGCGCCGAACGCCACGCTCTCGGCGCCGCCGTACAGGCCGGCGGCGGGGAACGCGCCGTTGCGCAAACTCGGCTCGAACGCGAAGAAGTCCCGCGCCGGCCCGCCGCTCAGGTTCGCGCCGTCGAACACCGCCACGCGCGGCCCGCCGCCGTTGCCGGCCGCGACGACCAGGTCCGGCCGCGCGTCGCCCACGGCCTGCCCCACCGCCAGGCGCGCCCCGCCGCGGAAGTTGGCGTCGGGGATGCCGTAGAAGCGCAGGAACTGCGCGTCGCCGCCGAGTCCGGCGGCAAGTTTGGCCCCGTCGTAAATCGCCACCACCGGCCCGCCGCCCTCGTCGGGGGAGACCGCGAGGTCCGGCACGCCGTCGCCGGTGAGGTCGCCGACGGCGACGTTCAAGCCCCCGGCGAAACTC
>CAXTPM010000025.1:12027-17911 GCA_964245865.1 uncultured Fimbriiglobus sp.
CGCCTCGAACGGGGCGAAGTCGGCCAGCAGCACGCCGGCCGAGCCGTCGGCGTTCCCGCGCCGCACCTGCACGCGCGGCGGCGCGCCCGGCGCGGCCCAGCCGACCACGTCGGCCACCCCGTCGCCGGTGAGGTCGGCCAGCAGCACACGCGCCCCGGTGGCGGGGAGTGCGTCGGCGGCGGGGTTCGGTGCCGGCGCGCGGTACGTCTGGAGCGCCACGCGCAGCAACTCCGAGGGCATCGCGCCCGAGTCGGCGTTGTTGGGCGCGAAGGCCTGCGTGGGGATCACCTCCAGGCCGGTCGAATCCACGACGGGGGTGCCGACGAACGGGCCGTACACCGACGGCGCCAGGCCGGGCAGTGGGGTGAACGGCACGGCCTCGCGCCGGCCGTCCGGCGCGACGAGTCCGCCCAGCGCGGTTAGCAGGCCGCTCTGGGCGCCGGGGTTCGACACCGCGGCGACGAACAGCCCGCCGAACTCATCGACCGTGAAGCCGCCGAGCCACGACGCGCCGGGTCCGGCGTAGGTGCCGCCGTCGCCGTAGCCGGTGTCGGCGGTGCCGCCGGCGGTGAGCTTGGCAACGGCGAGGGTGCCGGAGCCGAACGTCGTGGGCAAAATCGCCCCCACGTACAGGCTGCCGCCCGGCCCGGCGGCGAGGCGGGCGTCATTCTCGTTGGCCTCGGCGAACGGCGTGGTTCGGCCCCCGGTACCGAACGAACCGTCCGGGCTGCCGTCGGCGTTCAACCGGATCAACGTCACGTCGCCGACCCGCCCGCCCGGCCGGAGGAGCGGCTGGAAGCCCTCGGCCGGCGCGGGCGTGGTCGCCGCGGCCAAGACGACCCGGCCGTCGGGCTGAAGGGCCGCGCCGATGAGGCGGTCGAGTCGCCGCCCGGCGGCGGGGAGTTCGGCGGTCAGGCTGCCGTTGAGGCCGAACGAGGCGTCGGCCGCGCCGCCCGGCAGCAGTTGCAGCGCGAACGCCGAGCGCGCGGACTTGGGCGGCGCCGCCGGGCCGTCGGCCACACTCTGGAACTCGCTCCGCACGAAGTCGCCGACCGCCAGTACCCGGCCGTCGGGCCGCACCAAGAGTTGCGAGACGCCGGCCGTCTTGAACTCCGACGAGACGAACTTCGAGGTGCCGCCCTCGCCGAACGCCGCCTCCGGCCGGCCGTCGGCGCCGAAGCGCGCGACGAACACCGTCGGTAGGGCGAAGTCCGTGTAATCATCCGCCACGCCGCCGACGAAGAAGCCGCCCGTGGCCGGGTCGATCGCCAGCGCGGTGGCGTAGGCGTTCGGCAGGGCCAGGTTCGCCGCCGCGGACTGGGCGAACGCCGCGTCGGGCCGGCCGCTGCCATCGACCTTCACCAGCCTGCCGCCGACGACGCTCACCACGCCGCCGCCGGGGAGCGCCAGACTCACCGGCACGCCGCCCGCGGGGGCAATGGTCGCCGAGCCGTCGCCGGCGAACGACTTGTCAGCGACTAGCCCGTCGGTGCGCGGCGCCGCGTCGGGTGAGGCCGCGCCGGTGGGCTGGAACACGATCGTCGTCGGCACCGTGCGGTCTTCGAGGGTGGTGAGGGTCGGGCGGGCGGTCACGGCAGGTCTCCGGCGCGGCTTCGGTCGTCGGCTCAACATTGATACACCGCCTCAGCCTCGAATTGCGCCCGAGATTATCATGCCACGCTGCAAAAAATAAGCCCGCCCGCCGAACTCGGGGCCGGCGGGCGGGCGGGAGTTATCGAACCGTCAACTTTCGGCTACTTCACCGCCGCCGGTTCCACCGTGGCCGCAAGCGGCGGCGCCCAATACTTCGCCTCCGAGTCGTAATACAGGTACGCACGGGATGCCGCGCCCCGGAACGTCCCCGGCACCTCCGCGACGACATCGAGGTCGAGCGCCACCACTTGGTTGGGCGCGAGCGAGCGCCAGTACAGCACTAGCTCGCGCTTGTTCGTCTCGAAGTAGCCCAGCACCGGCTCCGACCCGTCGGCGGGCCGCTCGGTGAGGGCTTTCAACTGCTTCAGGTCCGCCGGGAGCCGCAAGCCCGCGGGGATGCCGACGACCGCCGTGGCCATGCCGTGCGGTCGGTTGACGGTGTTGGTCAGCTTGAGTGAGAGCCGCGTCGAAGACCCCTCGGCCAGCGTCCCGGCCGCGAGTTTGGTGTCGAGCCGCACCAGGCAGCGCTCGTTCCCGGCGGGGACCAGCGTGCGCGCCTCGAAGCTCGCCGTCACGGGGAGCGCGGCCTTCAGACCCGACTCGACGACTACCTCGTTGGCGCCCGCCTTCAACAGCTCCGGGTCGATAGCGAGTCCAATGGGATCAAGATTCGCCGTGTTGACCATCGTAACCGGTAGTGTCGTGCTGTTGACCTTGATGATCACTTGACCGACCTCGGCGTCGGCGCGGTTGGCCCTGGCGTGCGCAACCAGCGCTTTGAGCGCCAGCACCGTTGCCTGCGTGCTGCCGAAGTGGCCGCTGGCCTTGCGCTGGGCCTGGAGGCCGCGCACCGCCTTGCCGGCCGCGGTGGAGAACTCCGGCGTCGGCGAGCCGAGCCAGGCGAGGGCGGCGAAGCTCGTGGTTTCGGTGATCAGATCGCTCCCGCCGCTGCGGGTGATCGAGGTCGCCGCGCCCTGCACCAAGCCGGCGGGGTCTTGGCGGTTCAACAGCTTGCGCAGCAGCCCCTCGGCCAGTTGCCCCTGCCCGGCGTTCTGGTGCGCGATGGCCACCAGCGCGATCACATACGGGTCTTGGCCGGCCTGGTCGGCAGGGTCGTCGCAGCGCTTGCGGAGTGCCGCCAACTCAAGGGTGTAGTCGCCGGGCGCGCCGGTGGCGCGGTCGGCGGTGGTGAGTGCCCAGGCCATGTATGCGGGGTAGACGGATTCCGGCGCGTTGCCGAAGCCATCGTGCCCGCCGGCTTGCTTGCGGGTGAAGCCCCCCTTGCCGTCGCGCTTGGACGCCAGGAACGCGCGGGTGCGGGCCACCATCGCGCCGTCCACCGGGAAGACGCGGGCGAGGTCGGTGAACTGCACCAGCCCGTAAGCCGTGAGCGCCTCGTGCGGCCGGTCGGCGGCGCCGAACCACTCGAACCCGAGCTTGCGATTTTCACCCGTGACGGGGCACTCGAACCCCACCAGGCGGGCGTAGCCGCGCTCGAGGTACTCATTGGCCCGCGCCACGAGTTCGGGCTTGGCCTGGCCCGTCTGCTGCAAGTAGTCGAGCACCAGCAGGTTCGGGTAGTTCACGGAACTCGTCTGCTCGAAGCAGCCGTAGGGTTCGCGCAGCATGCCGTCGAGTCCGCCGAGCGCCTGGCCCATCGCGCTCGGGTAGACGGCCAACTTCGGCGCGAGGCTCCCCGGCAGCCACGTCTCGGGGAGCGTCAGTGTGAGCTTGGCGTTGCCGGAGACGGTGGCCGAGGCGGCGCCGCTCACGGGGAAGCCGTCGGGCACCACACCGATGCTGAGCGCGAGCGCGTCCCGCCCGGCGGTACTGCCGGGAAGTGTGGGCATCGTCGGCTCGGCGCGCAGGCCCAGCGTGAGCCGGTTGCCGCTCGGCTTGATCGCCCAGAGGGTGCGGACTTCGCCGCGAGCGGGGAGTTGTAGCACGCGCTCGGCCCCCTCCGCGCCGGCCTGCGTGAGGCTGAGGGCGACGCCGCGCGCCTCGCCGGCGTTCGTCACCGTCACCGGCAGGTTCAGCGTGTCGGTCGCACAGAGTTCCGGCGGCAATTTCGCACTGACGGCGAGGGGTTTGCGCACGTCGATCACGCTGGTGGTGGCCCCGAGCCGGCCGTCGGCGCTGTGGCCGGCGACGACGACGCGGTAGCCGCTCACCGCATCCGCCAGGTGGAACGGCAGCGTGAGGTTGCCGGCCGCGTCGGTGACGGCGCACGGCTTCCATAGGAGCGTCTCGGCGAAGTCGCTGCGGGCGCCGCCCCCCTCGGCGTTGGGCCGGGGGTGGGCGTACTCCCGGAGGGGCAAGGGCGCGGGGTCGGCGTAGGCCTGCGAGATGCGGCCCAGCACGAGGCCGGGGACGGCTTGCGGCTCGCCGGGAGACAGCTTGGCGAAGCGGTCGGCGACTTTGGCCGCGAGGGCACGGCGGGCCTCGTCGGCACGGCTGGCAGGGAGGTAGTAGAAGGCGGCCTGGGCCGGATCGATGCTAAAGGCGCGAACGGCGTCGGCGGGGCGCCGGCCGAGGGACTGGGGAAGGACGGACGCGGCGTCCTGGGGTGGGATGATGGCGTCGGTCGGACGCAGAGCTTTTTGTTTCGTCGCCTCATCGCGGAACACTGCGCTCGGCTTGGGCGCGGCGGGCGCCCTGAGCTTCATCTCGAACATCTTGGCCCGGTCCTGCGTGACGCCGGTGGGGCCGTTGAGCGGGGTGGGGACGATGCGATTGCCGATGCCGTTGAAGCCGCCACCGCCGATGCCGTTGATGCCGCCACCGCCGATGCCCCCCGCCCCGGCCGCTCCACCGATGCCCCCCTGGATGCCGCCACCAATTCCACCGGCACCGCCGCCGACGCCACCGATACCAAGGTTGCCGGGTTCCGACGCGAATTGACCTGCCACCAATTGCCTCTCGAACCGCTCCCTGGTCACAAACGACGCGCGACCGAACTTGCCACCCGTAGGCTCCTTCCGCCGCTCCGCCAACTCGTCGAGCGTCTCGCCCAACTTGCTCTTGATCGCCGCCGTCCCCTTTGCTCTCGTCGCTTTTAACTGCTCGAGTTCCACAGCGACTCCGGGCGCGGGCGCCGACTCCGCCGCCATACTCAGTGAACTGTCGAGTCCCACTAGTGCCGGCGATCTCTGCGGCATCCCGCAGCCGATGTTCTGCACCGCCACGCCCGCCGCAGTCAAGAGTGCCAGCACGCCGCCCACGAGGCCGAATGCCACGCGCGCCCGCACGCTCATCAGGGCCGCGATCCGCCACAGCGCCCATGCGAGAATCGCTCCGAGCGCCGCCAGCCGCGCCGCCACCAACTCCCCGCTCGCCGGCCGGCGCGCTAACTCGTCGCGCAGCGCCGTCAGCCGGGCCACGGCCGATTGCTGCTCCTCGATCACCGCCACGGTGTCGCGGTAGGTTTGCGCGAACGCCGGCCAGCGGTCGTCGGTGCGCGCGTCCTGCTCGGCCTGCTCGAGCGCATCCGTCGCGGCGTCGAGCTTGGGGCGGTAGACCTCGGCCACGCGCGCGGCCGGGTCGGCCCAGGTGCGCGGCACGACGCCCTGCGTCGCCATCACCAGTTGCACGCGCTCTTGTTCGGCCGGCGTCGATTGGTTCTGGAACCGCCCGGTGGCTTGCTCGGCGAAGCGCCGCCAGCCTTGGGTGCCGAGCAGTAAATCCAGCACGGCGCGGGCCTGCGGGTGGTCGGTGACGAGGAAGTCGGCGTGCTCCAACTCCTCGGGCTTCTGCACCTCGTGCGTCAGCCAGAAGTGGGTGGGGAGGCCGCGCTCGGTCTTGTCGTCGGCCATCGCCACACTCGACTGGTTCACGACCGCCGCGTACAGCACCGCCGGCGTCGGCTTGCCGGCCTCGTCGGTGGCCTTCACCGCCAACTCCGCCGCCTGGCCCGGCAGAAACACCGACCCGGCCCCGGTCGCTTGCCCGGTCGCGCGCGGCGTGACTTCGAGTTTCAGCCGCTCGCGCACCTCGCGGAACGCCAGCCGCTCGGCGACGGGTTTGAGTTCCTGTCGCCCGAACGCATCGGGGTCGGCCTCCTCGAACACCGTCACGCGCGTGACGCCCCCGACGGGGGACGCGCTGAGGTCGAGGTCCGCGTCCGACGGCTTGCCCGGTTGCAGCGTGGCGCGGTGGTGGACGATCGGCAGGCCGCGCGAGTAGACGCCGACGACCACGGTGCGGGGGCCGTTACCCGCGTGCGTGAGTCGAA
>CAXTPM010000026.1:0-2376 GCA_964245865.1 uncultured Fimbriiglobus sp.
AAGAGGCCCACCGCAACGGTGCCGCCGAGCACGCTAGCGAGGGCCAGGGGGGCCACTAGGCGCCGGCGACCCCTGCCGACCCTGCGGCCCGGCAGGGACGGTGTCGTTGGGAGGGGCGGCGGGGCGGCTCCCGGCGTTGGGCCGGAAGTCCCCTGGGGCACTAGGGGGGGCGCCGGGTGGTGCGCTGCCGGGAGGTGCAGGGACGGATGGGACTTCGCCACCGGCCCCAGCGGGTCGGGGAACAGGTCCACCGTTTGGGCCAGCATCGCCGACGGGCTGTCGGGGTGCGGGTGCGGCGGGGGCAGCGGGGGGAGTGCCTGAGACTTGGGCGGGTTCGGCGGGGGCGTCATCGATCCAGATTCCTCTCGCGTCGAGGTTCAGCAGTTCCAAGTCGAGGTAGAACTCGGCCCGCGCGGTCAGGTACGTCACCCAGGTGGTGTACAAGTCGTTCTGGGCCAAAAGTAGGGCGCTCTGGGCCTCGAGCAACTGCTGGGTGAGGGCGGCGACGTTGCCGGCGGTCTCCCGCGCGGCCGGGTCGGGGGGGGCGACGAAGGTGCTCCGGGCATTATCCACCTGGGCGTAGGCCAATTCTAGCCCCCGCTGCTGCAAATAGTAAGTTTGCGCGAGTTGCCGCAGGTTCCGCAAGTCCTGGCGGCTGTCGGTAATGATGTTATCCTCGAACGCCATCAGGTTCCGCCGCGAGCGCTGGTACGAGATCAGCCCCGCCCGGTACTGGTTCCGCTCCGCGCGCCGCACCAGCGGCGGCTCGATCTGGAGTGTGACCGTGTTCTGCGCCCGCTGCTGGCTCAGACTGAAGGGATTTTGCGCACCCGGCTGGTTCTGCGCGTTCAGGTTGTACTGCGCGGTGAACACCCCCTGCAGCGCGTTGGCGTTCACGGTAATGCGCCGCCACGAATCGACCACCTGCGCTCGCGCGTTCAACAGGTCCAGCCGGTTCGTGATCGCCGTGCGCGCCACCACCTGGAGCGCGTCGTCGAACGGCGCGCTCAAGAGGTCCGCCCCGTCGATGACCACCCCCGGCAGTTTCGGCCAGTTCGCCTGGATGCGGTCGAGCCGCTGGTTGCGGGCCTGGATCGCCACGAGAATGCCCGCGCCGAACACCTCGCGGAAGGCGAACGCCTGGTCGAGCGCCTGCCGCTCCTTGTTCGCCCCGCCGCGCTGCCAGGCGCGCAGCTCGTAGCGCCGCAGCGCCTGCTCGAAAGTAATCAAATCGAGCGCGGCCTCGACCGAGCCGAGTTCCGCGACCGCCTCGGGCGGCTCGGCCTGCCCCCTGAGTTGCCGGTCGGCGCGCGCGTCGAGCAGCTTGCGCCGCAACTCCGCGAGCGCCGAGTAGCCCCGCTGCAACTCGGGGTCGAGCTGCTTGCGCAACTCGGCGGCGCGCCTCGGGAACGCGGTCGCAAACGGCGTCCCCTTCGCCAAGGGCGACTTGGTGAGCAAGTCCGTCCAGCGCTCGCGCAGCCGCCCCGGCGGCTCGGCGGGGTCGAACTGCTGCCCGGATGTCTCGACCTCCGCGAGCTGGGCGTACACCTGCTCGAAGTTCTGCAACTGCTGCCGCACCGGGCGCAGCGGGCTGTCGTCGAGTTCCAAAGGCAGCGTCGCGGGGACGCCGA
Organism: uncultured Fimbriiglobus sp.; assembly: GCA_964245865.1. Lineage (GTDB taxonomy): Bacteria > Planctomycetota > Planctomycetia > Gemmatales > Gemmataceae > Fimbriiglobus. The sequence goes on from CAXTPM010000026.1 coordinate 1,632, forward strand.
GTTGCAGCTTGAAAAAGTCAACGTTGTCGAGGTACAGCCGGGTGCTGTTCAGCACCGTGGCGCGGCTGCGCAGTAGGTTCTGCTCGACGCGCACGACCTGCAACTCGTTGACCACGCCGCCTTCTTTGAGGTTCTGGAACAGCAGCAAGAACTGCTCCAACGACGCTACGTTCTTGCGCTCGTTGGCCAGCGTGGCGGCGCGCAGGATCGTCGGCAGGTAGCCCACCGGCTGGGCGGTGAGGTTGGCCCCGACGCCGCGCCCGAGGTTGGCGCTGAGTCCCTGCAGGCCGTAGGGGTTGTTGGTGTAGCTGCCCCCTGCTGTCATGGCGACGTAGAACACCCGTCGAAATCGGGCGTAACTGCGAATGGCATACAGCAAGGTGCGCTCCGCCGCCGTCAAGTTCTCTAGCGTCACCGCGTAGCCGCCGCCGCGCAGGAACGGCTGCGTGAGCGTCAGCCCGAAGTTCGAGAGCGCGAACGTCGGGTTCGGGCCGCTGAGGTCCACCACCACCTGGTTGGCGAACCGCACCAGCAAGTCCGCCCCCGTGGCGAAGCGCCGCGTGAACCCGGCGGTGGTGTTGATCCGCCACTGTTCCGAGCCGCCGCCGATGTCCCGGCCGAGGCTGTCGCGCACGATTTGTTCGGTCGCAAAGGCCTGCGCGGCGAAGCTGTAGCGCTCCAGCGTCACGGGGAGCGCGGCGAGGTACAAGTCCTCTCGCCGGTCCTGGAACTCGCGGGCGTTGAA
>CAXTPM010000026.1:2386-17837 GCA_964245865.1 uncultured Fimbriiglobus sp.
CGGCGATCTCCGCCGTCGTCACCCGGCCCAGGCCGCGGGCGTTGAACAGCGCCAACTCGACCGACTGGTTCAGGCGGATGCGGAACGACGGCGAGGTGGTGGCGAACGTGGCCAGGTAGCCCGCCGCCGCGCCCCCCGCGACCGCACCCGCAGTGGTGGCCCCCTTCTCGGCGTCGGCGGGGCGCTTCGGGTCGTCGCCGGGCTTGGCGGGGTCGCTGCCCGTGGGGTCGCTGGCGGCGTTGGTCTTGCTCACGGGGGACTGGGCGTTCTCGGCCTCGATCTTCGCGGCGAGCGCGGCGTCCTCGGCGCGGTTGCTGGCGTTCCACTCCGCGAGTTGCGAGAGGTACACCTGCCCCTCGTAGCGCCCCGCGCCGCCCTTGCCGGGGCGCTGGGAGTTCGGGGAGGTCAGCCAGGCGTAGTAGTCGTCCGGCGGGTAGGGCGGGAAGTCGGGGCAACTCCCTGGGGCTTCGGCGAAGCGCGCGCGGGGGTCCGGGTAGGCGTGCCAGTTCTCGACCTTCCACGCGGCGTTCGTATTCTTCTGGCTAATGACCCCCTCGACATCCCGGTCGGCGCGCTCGCGGAAGTAGGTGCGCGAGCAGCCGCCCAGCGCGAGGGGGGCGACCAGTATGAAGCCAAGCGTGGCGAATCTCGGCGAGCGCATCGAATCCCCCGTCCCGTCCGGCAGTTGCGGCGTGTCCCGCACGACAGTCATCGGCGGCGCACCTTGCCCGACTTGACAACTTGGCGACTTGGCGGCGACTCCTTGCCCCCGCTCACCAGTCGGCGGCTAGAAATAGACTGAACGCACCCGCTCCCCCGAGGCACCCGCCGTGGCTAAGTACACCTCCCCCCTGCACCAAGCCCTCGGCCGCGTGTCGAGCGGCTTCTACGTGGTGACGGTCGCCCACCAGGGCGCCGAAACCGGCATGCTCGCCAGTTGGGTCCAGCAGGCCGGCTTCGAGCCGCCGATGCTCACCGTCGCGGTCGCCAAGGAGCGCGGCATCCACCCGATGCTCGACGCGGGCGCCAAAATCGTGGTCCAGCCCCTCGCCGCCGGGGACAAAGCCCCCCTGGTGCATTTCGGCAAGGGCTTCAAGCCCGGTGAGAATGCGTTCGAGGGCGTCGAGGTGGACCGCGCCCTCGCCAGCGCCCCGGTCCTCAAGGGCGCCGTCGCGTGGATGGAGTGCGAGTTGCGCGGCCACACCGATGGCGGCGGCGACCACACGGTGTACTTGTTCGAGGTGAAGGCCGGCGGCGTGCTGCACGAGGACGCGGAACCCGCCGTGCACACGCGGCACACCTCGCAGCACTACTAAGCGTATGGCGTGTGGTGTGTGGAGAGCGCGAACGAGACTGATGACAAAGGGGCGGGCTGGTCTTGCACACACCACACACCACACCCCGCACGCCACTGATCCAAAGCCCCGACACGACTCGCCCGGTGCGCGTCCCGCCGGGCCAGCGGCAGACGACGCGCCTGCCGGTGCTGCACGAGGGCGACGTGCCGGCGTTCGACCCGCAGACGTGGGACTTGGCGTTCTTCCCCGCGCCGATTCTCGGCGAAGTCGTGCACTTCACCTGGGCCGAGTTCGACGCGCTGCCGAAAGTCACCGTGCACGCGGACATGCACTGCGTGACGGGCTGGAGCCACTTGGACAACCACTGGCACGGCGTCGCCACGCGCTCCCTTCTGCCGGTGCTCAAACTCACGGACGCGACGAAGTTCGTGATGGTCCACTGCGAGGGCGGCTACAGCACGAACCTGCTGCTGGCCGACTTCTTCGCCGAAGACGCGCTGCTGGCCACCGGCCGCAACGGCGAGGTGCTGACGCCCGACCACGGGTTCCCGGTGCGGCTCGTGATCCCGCGCCTGTATGCGTGGAAGTCGGCGAAGTGGGTGCGCGGCGTCGAGTTCATGGCCGAGGAGCGCCGCGGCTACTGGGAGCGCGCCGAGAACGGCGGGTACCACCTGCGCGGCGACCCATGGGCCGAGGAGCGCTTTCAGGGCGGGGGGGCGGACGAGGCAGAACTGTGAGTCGGGCGGGGGGCGAAGTCGCCACTCTCGGCGTCGATTGGAGCGGCGCCGCCGACGCGGGGCGCAAGATTGCCGCCGCGCGCCTGGTGTGGAGCGGCAACCGCGCCCGCCTCGACTGGCTAGTGTTCCCCTTCGGCAAGGCCGGCCCCGCCGAGGTCGCCACGCGGTTCGCCGGCTGGCTCGACACGACCGATGTCGAGGTCGCGGGGCTGGACTTCTGCTTCGACCTCGCCGCCGAGTCGATGCCGGCGGACTCGCCCCGCACGGGGCCGCGCGACTTCGGGCGCTTCGTCGCGGTCAATTATCCGACGCCCGAGGCGTTCCGAGACGCCGCCGCTCCCGAGCGCCGCCGGCTCACGGATCGTCTCACCAGCGCGCCGTTCGCGCCCACGAACTGGCGCATGTACCGCCAGACGTACTGGGGGCTGCGGGCGCTGGCCGGCGTCACGTGGCCGGTGCCGCCGTGGGACGACCCTGGGCCGCGCACGCTGGTGGAGATATTGCCGGCGGCGGTGGCGCGGAGCCTGGTCGGCCGGCTGGCGTACAAGGGGAGCACCGACGCCGCGCGCTCCGGCCGCACGGCGATCCTGGCCGCGCTGGCCGAGCGCTACCGCTTCGAGGCCGACGAATCGCAGTCGGCGCGACTCCTCGGCGACCCCGGCGGCGACTCGCTCGACGCGGTGCTGGGGGCCGTGGGGGCGTTGCACGCCGGGCGAGTAAACTTCGCCACGGGTGTGGAAGACCTGCGGGGCGAGGGCTGGATTTACCCGCCGCCGCCTAAACTAATCGCATGATCCGCGAAGAACAGATCGAGGCCCGCCGCCAGCGCGCCCGCGCGTCGCGCCTGGTGATCGAGAACGTCGGCTCGAAGCGCGTCTTCTCGACCTACCGCGTCACGAACCCCGACTCCGGGGGCCGCTACGAAGTCAGTATCCATGGCTTCGCCACGGGCGACAACACCTGCACCTGCCCGGACTACAAGTCGAACACGCTGCTCACGTGCAAGCACATCGAAGCCGTGATCGCCACGCTCGACCGCGACCAAGCGGCGCCGACGAAATCCAAGAAAGCCGCCCAGACCCGGCCCGAGGTGGCGCTGCACTACGGCGAAACCCTCACGCTTTCGCTCCGCCTGCCGCCGCGGCACTCGGATAAGCTGCGCGACCTGGCGCGGCGCTACTTTGATGCGCGCGGCCTGTGGGGGGGCGGGGCGGAGTACGCCGCGTTCCACGCCGCCGCCGAGGCGGTGCCCGAACCGATTACATTCTCGTCGGACGCGCTCGACTTCATCGGCCGCGAGGCCGAGCGCGCCGAGATGGCCGCGCGCGAGGCCGAGTGGGTGCGGCAACTCGAAGCGGGCACGCTAAACCTGCCGCTCTTGGACGCGCCGCTCTACGACTACCAGATTCGCGGTGCGCTGTTCCTCGCGTGCCGGGGCCGCAGCATCCTGGGCGACGACATGGGCCTCGGCAAGACGGTGCAGACCCTCGCCGCGGTCGAACTCTTGGCCCGCGAGCGCGGCATCGGCCGCGTCTTGATCGTGGCGCCCGCGTCGGTCAAGTACCAGTGGCACGCCGAGATCGAGCGCTTCACCGCCCGGCAGGCCCAGGTGATTGACGGCTCGCCCGAGGAGCGCCTCAAACAATACGCGCTGCCCACGTTCTACCGGCTGGTGAACTATGAGCAGGTCGTGCGCGACCGCGCGCACCTCAACGACTGGAAGCCGGACCTCGTCGTGCTCGACGAGGCCCAGCGGATCAAGAACTGGGAGGCCAAGACCTCGCGCGAGGTCAAGAAACTCCAGAGCCGCTACTGCATGGTGCTCACCGGCACGCCCTTAGAAAATCGCCTGGAAGAGCTGTTCAGCATCGTGCAGTTCGTGGACGAGCGCCGCTTCGGCCCCGCGTTCCAGTTTCTGAGCGAGCACCGCATCCTGGACGAGTCCGGGCAACTGGTGGGCTACCGGCGACTCGACACCATCCGCGAGAAACTCGCGCCGATCTTCCTGCGCCGCACCCGCGCCGAGGTGCTCACGCAACTCCCCGCCCGCACCGACAACACCGTGCGCGTGCCGCTCAGCAGTGCGCAGGCGGGGCCGTACCACGAGCAGCAAACGACCCTCGCCCGCTTGCTACAAAAGGGCTTCCTCACCGAACTCGACCGCAAGCGCGTGCTGGCGTGCCTGGTGAACCTCCGCATGATCTGCGACTCGACCTATCTCTTCGACGGCGAGACGCGGCACTCGCCCAAGCTCGACGAGCTGGCTGAACTCGTGCCGGAACTGACCGCCGGCGGACACAAGGTGGTCATTTTCAGCCAGTGGGAGACGATGGTCGAGGAGGCGCGCCGGGTGCTTGACGGCGCCGGCGTGCCGTCGGCGGTGCTGACCGGCAGCCTCACGGGGGCCGAGCGCAAGGCGGTGCTCGCCCGGTTCCGCGCCGACGCCGACTGCCCCGTTTTCTTAAGCACCGACGCGGGCGGCGTCGGGCTGAACCTGCAAGTCGCCGACACGGTGGTGAACCTAGAGTTACCGTGGAACCCGGCCACGCTGGAACAGCGCGTCGCGCGGGTCCATCGGCTGGGCCAGGAGCGGCCGGTACGGGTGGTCAACTTCGTCACGAGTGGCACGATCGAGGAGCGCGTGCTCAAGACGCTCGAACAGAAGCAGGCGCTGTTCGACGGACTGTTCGAGGGGGACGAGGAAACGCTCAGCCTGAGCGGCGCCGCGCCCGTGTCGTTCCTACAATCGGTGCGGCGGCTGCTCGGCGAGGAGCCGGAGCCGGAACCGGCTACGCCGGAGCGGGTCGAACCCGAGGCACCACTAGCCGCCTCCAACTTGCCGTCCGCTGCGATTTGGCCCGCTTTGACCCAGTTGCTCGACGCGCTACGGCAAGCGGCGCAAGCGGGGCAAGTCCCGCCTAGCTGCCGAGCGGCCCTGCGCGGCGCGGCGGACGGTTTGGCCGGGGCGCTCGGTACTGCACCCGGCGAAACTTGAGAAAATCCGCCGCGTTGAGCGCAAGATTTGCTCCGCAGGTTGTACCAACAGTGTCGGGACAACCCGCAGCACCGCCGCGGCGGACGCCCCTGACGCCTCACCCTGAAAGTGGAACCGATCCAATGATCCGCACCCTGATCGCTAGTGGTCTTGTCGCCGCCGCCCTCGTGTTCAGCACCGGCGACGCGAAGGCCCAGTTCGGCTACCCCGGCTACGCCCCGTACTACGGCGGCGGCTACGGCACGAGCTTCAGCACTAGCTACTCCGTCCGCTCCTACGGTGGCGGCTATCCCGGCTTCGGCGGCTACGGCTTCGGCGCCCCGGCCGTCGCGGTGCCCTACACCCCGGTGTTCGGCGCCAATTACTACCGCCCCGCCTACGGCTACGGCGGCTACCGCCCCTACGGCTACGGTAGCCCTTACGGCTACGGCCGCTCGAACTTCTCGTTCGGCTTCAACTTCATCCGCTAAGTTGCCCTGCCAACTACGAAAGCCCAGGGGCTGCTGTCCCTGGGCTTTTTTGCGCGCCCTGCGTGGGCCTCACACCGTCTCGAATTGGTGGACCAGTCGCCGGCTGTTGATGTCGAGCGCTTCGAGGATGGCCAGCACGTGGGGTAGCGGCTGGCCGCTCTGGGTGGCCCACGCGATCACGCCCAGGTTCTCGCGGCCGTCTTTGAGGAGATCGACCACCTGGTCGAGGAGTTCGTGCTGGTGGGTGAACGCGCGCTGTAGGAGGCCGAAGTCGCCGCGGTCGAGTTCGACCCAGAAGCAGTGCCCACGCAGGTGCTCCAGCCAGCGGGCGCGCAAGTACCCGTGCCAGTGCTGGCGGACCCAGCCCTTGATGGCGCACTCGCCCAAGTCGCGGCCCGCTTTTTCGGACTCGATCCACTTGAACGACTCGGCCTCGCGCTGGCAGTCGGCGTAGATGCTCCGCTGGTCGGCGTACTGGCCGGGGGGGGCGAGGAGTTGGGCGCTGTCCATCCGGGCGACTCGCGGGGGCGATCCGGCCGCGGCCCCGTGCCGTCGGGAGTGGGGGGCGCGCGGGCGGCGTCGGGTTGCGGGCAAGGCGGCTTGCGTTCGGTGTATCGTACTGGGCCGGGCGGGCCGGCGGCAAGCGGATTCGCGGTCAAGGCGCCAACAGTTCGAGCGCGGCCGCGACTGGCAGATACAAGTCGAGCGCCCCGGCTACATGCGGGATAAATCCGTACCTGCGGTAGAACGCCGCGGCACCCACGTCAATGGCTTCGACCCGAACCGCGTGAATTCCAGTGCTGCCGACACATCCACGCAGCGCTGAAGGGCGTCGAAAAGTAGCCCTTCGCCGAGCCGCATGCCCTGGGCGGGTTGATCGACCGCCAGTCTAGCCAACAGGGCCGCGGGGACTGGGTGGCGCGGCAGTTTGCGTGCCGCCTCGGCGGGCAGATGTTCAAACGGAATTGAGCTAGCCGCGAGAGTAAAGTAACCCAGGACCGTTGGTTCACTGGGGCGCACGGCGACGAAGGTGCGCCCCAGCCGGCGCCTTTCGTACTCTGTGACGTGAGTGCGGATGAACACGTCGAGGGCCGAGTTGCCGCAGCAAAAAGCGCGGCGGTCGTGCCGCCCGTGGAGCGACTCGATTTGCCACTCACTGGCCACGGCGACCCTTGTGCCGGGCAACCGCGTCCACGAAGGCCTGGGTGGGAGGCGGTGGATTTTCGAGCAGATCGAGGAAGCGGTCGCGCTCCACGTCCGACAGAGGTCGGGGCGGGGCTTCCTCCGCGAACACGACCTCTCCCCCTTGCGGGGCCGCGTGGCGGATGCGCAACTCGGTGTCACTCACCTCTTCGATGACCAGCGCGGCGTTCACGAACCCTTTGGGCAGCGTCACGCGGCCTTCGGCGTCGGCGGTGGTTCGCGTGACCGTTGGCATGGCTGACTCGGGAAGGCGGTCGAATGGTGAATAGTCTATCCGCCGCCCGCGTTGGCGGTCAAGGGGCGGCGCTACTCCCGCAGTTCGATCACCGCCTTCGCGCGAAGCCGCTCGACCCACTGCCGCTGCAACTCCGCTAAGAAGCGCTCGCGGGCCAGTTCCGCGACCTCCTCGTAGGGGCGCGCCGGCGCGAGCTTCTTGCCGGTGGCCTGCACCAGATGCACCCCAACCTCCGAATCGACGGGGCCGCTGAGCGTGTTCTCCGGCAGCTCGAACGCGGCGCGCACCACCGCCGGCTCGGCGCGGGGGTCGTGCCGGGCCACCCACCCCAGGCTCCCGCCGCGTGTGGCACTCGGGCAGAGCGAGTACTTCCGCGCCGCGTCGGCGAAACTCAGCTTGCCGGCCGCGATCTCGGCGCGCACGGCGGCGAGCTTGGCCTGGGCCTGGGCGCGCTCCGCCGGCGGCGCGTCGGCGCTTAAGCGGAGCACGATGTGCCGGACCTCGACCTCGCTGGCGTCGAAGTCGAGCTTGTTGCGCTCGTAGTACGCCCGCACCTCCGCGTCGGTCGCCTGGGCCTGGGTGAGTGCCGCGAACTGGAGCATCGCGGTCCAGTTGGCACGCAGTTGCGGCTCGGTCTGGCGCGTCGCCTTGAGGTACTCCGGCAGCGTCTGGCCCTGGCGCTCGAGCGCGGCGACTAGCCCCCTGGCGAGTTCGTCCAGCTGCGCCGGCTCGACCTTGGGACCGTGCTGCTTCAGGTACTGCCCCAAGAGTTTGTCGCCGACGAGGTCGCGCAAGAGTTCGCGGCGCAGTTGGGCCGCCTGCCGCGCGGTGGCCGGGCCGAGGTCGGCGAGCGCGGCCTTCAGCAGTGCGTCGAGTTCGGAGGCGAAGACCGGCTCGCCGTTCACCACCGCCGCGACGCGCGGGCCTTCGGGGCTGGGGGCGGGCGGCTTCGGCGCGGCGGGCGGAGCCTGCAAAAGACCGATGACGAGCAGCGTGAGCACGGCGGCACCTCGGGCGGCGGGACGGCGGTTCCGCCCCGCCGATACCCGGCGCGGGCTTCGGGTGCAAGCCGACGCCTGCTACAATGGGGCCGTCCACGCCCCGAAGACCGACCAGGCCCGCCATGCCGACCGCGACCGACGCCCCGACGCGCACCGAACTCGCCACGACTATCGCCGCCCGCACCGCGCCCCTGGCCGGCCTCGGCGACGGCGAACTACTCATACACGAACTGTACCAGAGTATCCAGGGCGAATCGACGTTCGCCGGGCTGCCGTGCGCGTTCGTGCGCACCAGCGTGTGCGACCTGCGGTGCGCCTATTGCGACACCCCCCACGCCTTCAAGCGCGGCACCCGCCGCGGCCTCGAAAGCGTGCTCGCCGAAGTGCTCGCGCTCGGCTGCCCCCTGGTCGAAGTCACCGGCGGCGAGCCGCTGTTGCAGCCCGCCGTTTTGCCGCTGATGAGCCGGCTCGCCGACGCGGGGCGCACGGTGCTACTCGAAACGAGCGGCGCGCACCCGACCGACGCGGTGGACGATCGCGTGCGCATTATCCTGGATGTCAAATGCCCCGGCAGCGGGGAGGCGCACCGCAACCACTGGCCGAACCTCGCGCGCCTGCGGGGCGTCGATGAGGTGAAGTTCGTGCTGGCCGACCGCGCGGACTTCGACTATGCTTTGAGTGTGATCTGCGAGCACGCCCTGGAAGGCAGGGCGCAAGTCCTAATGAGTACCGTCTTCGGTGGCCCCGAGCCGCGCGAGGTGGTCGAGTGGCTCCTGGCCGAAAAGCTGTGGGGCGTGCGCTTCCAGTTGCAGATGCACAAGTACATCTGGCACCCCAAGGCGCGCGGCGTCTAGGCAGGCCGAGGCGGGCGCGCGGGCGGATTGGGCACGCCGCTTCCCAGCCACCGGGCCGAGTTCGCGGCGCGGCCGTCCGGTTAGTCAAGTTAGTTGGTCCGCCCAGGTCGGGATTCCTCGGCAATCCCGGCGCGCGCGTCGGGATTGCCGCCATCCGCGCAAGGCACGCCGACACTTAGGCTTGCCGTTTGCATCCTTAGGACAGTCGCCGGGCAGTCCGGCCACATCAAACGAGGTATTCCGTCGATGCCGTCTCCGCCTTCTTTAGTGGTTTTCTCGCACCTCCGCTGGGACTTCGTTTTCCAGCGCCCGCAGCACCTACTGACCCGCCTCGCCGCACAACGCCCGGTGTTTTACGTCGAAGAACCCGTCCACGACCCGCACGCCGAGGCCCACTTCGAGGTCACGCGCCCCGCGCCGGGCGTCACCGTTTGCCGGCCCCACACCCCGCACGAGCAGGGCGGCTTTAGCGGCGAACAACTCGCCACCATGAAGCCCCTCGTCGAGAAGCTAGTCGCCGAGCACGTCCGGGGCGACTACGACCTCTGGCTTTACACGCCGATGGCCCTGCCGCTTGCGCAGAACCTGACGCCCGGCGTGACCGTGTACGACAAGATGGACGACCTCTCGGCGTTCAAGTTCGCCCCGGCCGAACTGCCCGCGCTCGAGGCCGAACTGCTGGCCAAGGCCGATGTCGTCTTCACCGGCGGGCCGAGCCTGTACAAGGTCACGCGCGACCGCCACGCCAACTGCCACTGCTTCACGAGCAGTGTGGAAGCCGCGCACTTCGCCCAGGCCGTGCGCCCGATGGCCGAACCCGCCGACCAGGCGAACCTGCCGCGCCCACGCCTCGGGTTTTATGGCGTCATCGACGAGCGCCTCGACCTCGATTTACTGGCGCAAGTCGCCGAGATGCGTCCGCACTGGCAGTTAGTGATGGTTGGGCCGGTCGTCAAGATCGACCCGGCGCACCTGCCGCGCCACGCGAATATTCATTACCCCGGCCAGAAGGGCTACGCCGAACTGCCCGCGTACCTCAGCGGCTGGGACGTGGCCCTACTGCCGTTCGCGCGCAACGACTCGACCAAGCTCATCAGCCCGACCAAGGTGCTGGAGTACATGGCGGCGATGAAGCCGGTCGTGAGCACGCGCATCAGCGACATCGCCGAACCCTACGCCGGCATGGTCGGCCTGGCCGACACCGCCGGGCAGTTCGTCGCGGCCTGCGAGCGCGCCCTGAGCGAGACGCCCTCGGAAACCGCCCTGCGCGAGCAGCAGTTCAAGGGCGTGCTGGCCCGCACGTCGTGGGACGCGACCGCCTCGGCCATGAGCGAGTTGATCGAAGCCGCCCGGCGCAAGCTCGCCCGCACCGCCGAGGTGCGCGAGGCCGAGTTGAGCGGCCCGGCCGAGGACCACCCCGTCGTCGTCATCGGCGCCGGCCCCACGGGCCTGAGCGCGACCTACCACCTGGGCGACGACGCGCTCTTGATCGAGGCCGAGGGCCGGGTGGGGGGCTGGTGCCGCTCGATCGTGGACAACGGCTTCACGTTCGACTTCGCCGGCCACATCATGTTCTCCAACGACCCCTACGTCCACAAGATGTACGAGGTACTGCTGGGTGACAACGTCCACTGGCAGGACCGCGAGGCGTGGGTCTACAGCAAAAGCGTCTACACGCGCTACCCGTTCCAGGGCGCGCTCTACGGGCTGCCGGCGGATGTCATCAAGGAGTGCATCCTCGGGGCGATCGAGGCGCGCTACGGCGCCGACAAGCAGGCCGAGCCGGCGAAGGCCGAGGCGAAAATCGCCGCGCTGAACGGCGCCCACGCCAACGGGCACGCCAACGGGAACGGGCACGCGAACGGTAACGGCCACGCCAAGAACGCCGAGCCGCAGGGCAAGTCGCCGACGTGCGTCGCGTCGGGGAGCGCCGACCCCAAGGATATGGCCGTCAACGACTGCTGCGCCGACGGCGTGGCCGAATCGACGGTGCCGCTGGTGAAAGCGGCCGTCAACGGCAAGTCGATTACCGCCGCCGAGGTGAAGCCGGCCGGGCCGCGCAACTTCGAGGAGTTCATCTACCAGGTCTGGGGCGCCGGGATTGCGAAGCACTTTGCCATCCCGTACAACCGCAAAATTTGGGCGGTGCCGCTCGACGAGATGGAGACCTCGTGGCTCGGCGGGCGCGTGCCGATGCCCGATTTGGGCGAGATGCTCGAAGGGGCGCTCCAGCCCAAGGGCAAGCCGATGGGGCCGAACGCCCGCTTCGGCTACCCGCTCCAGGGCGGCTTCCAAGCACTCATGGACGGTTTCCTGCCGCACATCCAGGACCGGGTGCGGCTGAACACGCGCATCAAAGCCGTGTCGCCCTCGCGGCATACGGTCACGCTCACCGACGGCAGCCAAATCGGCTACGACCAGCTCGTGAGCACGATGCCGCTGCCGCTCTTAGTGAAGGCGATGGGCGACGAGGCGCCCCAGTTCGTGCGCGACGCGGCGAAGGGATTGCGGCACACCTCGGTACGCTGCGTGAACATCGGCGTGGGGCGCGAGAAGCTCACCGAGAAGCACTGGATTTACTACCCCGAAGACACGGTGTTCCACCGCATCTTCGTGCAGGGCAACGCCAGCCCGCACTGCAACCCCGCCGGCGGGTTCGGCCTAACGTGCGAGATCACCTACGGGCCGCTGAAGCCCCTGCCGTGCGACGGCGAGGACTTGATTCAACGCTGCATCCAGGACTGCATCAAGGTCGGGTTCTTCAACGCCGACGACCCCATTCTGGCGACGAACCAGGTCGATATGCCGTTCGCCTACGTGGTGTACGACCACGCCCGCGCGGCGAACGTGAAGGCGATCCGGGAGTGGCTGTTGGAACGCGACATCCACCTCTCGGGCCGTTACAGTGAGTGGGAGTACTACAACTCCGACCACGCTTTCTTGGCCGGTAAGAAGGTCGCCGACGCGGTGCAAGAGCGGCTGTCGCTCGCGGAAACCACGCCGGTGCCGGTCTAGCAGTTTCCCCTCGCGGCCCCCTACCCCCTGTGAGTGGGGGTCGCCCCTTCGCCCGTCCTGTGTTTCGTTGGGAGTCACACCGCCATGACGATTCCGCACACCCCCCATGCCGGCGGCGCCCGCTTCGCCTGGCCGAGTGCGCCGCAGACCGACTACACCCGCGCCGCCGAGCGCTTGGCCGCGTCGGCGCCCGCCGAGTTGCGCCCCGCCGTCCGCGCTCTGCTGCGCAACCCGCGCAGCGGGGGTCTGGGCTTGCGCGCCTGGCTGAGCCTCGCGGCGACGCAGGGCCGGCCGATCCCCGCCGAACTCCCCGCCGAACTGGTGCGGGTCTACCTCGACGACCACGAGGCCGAGCCGCTGCACGACTGCGAGGACTGCGGCCTCCCGGTGCCGGTGCGGGCCGGGCGGCGCTGCGGCCACGAGGCGGTGGTGGAGTGCGTCTACTTCCCCGAGTGCCCCTGCTGCGGCGGGCGCACCGGCCGGCACGCCTACTGGTCCCGCCCGCTTCCGAGTGCCCCGCAAGGGGCGCCGGCCGGGGCGGCCAACTAGACCCGGCGCGAGGCTCCCCATGCCCCCGAGCATTTCCAACCGCCGGCCCGAACTCTGGGCCGGCCTCGAGTGTACCCTCAACCGCGTCGGCAACCGCTACTCCGACCAGTTCGCGCGCTCCGGGCACGACCGCCGCGCCGACGCCGACTTGGCACTCGTCGCCGAGTTGGGCGTGCGGACGATCCGCTACCCGGTGCTGTGGGAGCGGGTGGCCCGCGAGGGCTGGGGCTGGTGCGACGCGCGCCTGCGCCGCCTGCGCGACCTCGGCATCCGCCCGGTCGTCGGGCTGGTCCACCACGGCAGCGGCCCGCCCACGACCTCATTGGTCGAGTCGAGTTTTGCCCCAGGGCTAGCGGCGTTCGCCCTCGAAGTGGCCGCGCGCTACCCGTGGGTCGATGCGTTCACGCCGGTGAACGAGCCGCTGACCACCGCGCGCTTCAGCGGCCTCTACGGCCACTGGTACCCGCACGGCACCTCGGATCGCAGCTTCGCGCGCTGCTTGCTCAACCAGTGCCGCGCCGTGAGCCTGTCGATGCGCGCGATTCGGCGGGTGACGCCGGGCGCGGAGTTGGTCCAGACCGAAGACTTGGGCCGCGTCTCGGCTCCGCCTCACTTGCAGTACCAGGCCGACTTCGAGAACGAGCGGCGCTGGCTGAGCTGGGACTTGCTCGCCGGCCGCGTCACGCCCCGGCACCGGCTGTGGCGGTACCTGCGCAAAGCCGGCGCCTCGGAGGCCGAACTCGGCGAGTTCCTGGATTCCCCGTGCCCGCCGGACGTGCTGGGGGTGAACCATTACATCACCAGCGAGCGCTACCTGGACGACCGCACCGAGTATTACCCGGATTCGGCGTGCGCCGGCAACGGCCGCGAGGCGTATGCCGACACCGAAGCGGTGCGCGTGCTGGCCGACGGGGTCGCCGGCCCCGAAGTCATCTTGCGCGAGGCGTGGGAGCGCTACGAGTTGCCCGTCGCCGTCACCGAGGCGCACCTGGGCTGCGACTGCCCCTTGGAGCAGGTGCGCTGGCTCGCCGAGGTCTACGGGGCCGCGAGCCGCTTGCGGGGCGAGGGGGCCGACCTCCGCGCCGTCACCGCGTGGTCGCTGTTCGGCGCGTTCGACTGGGACTCGCTCGTCACCCAGGAGAACGGCAGCTACGAACCCGGCGCCTTCGATGTGCGCTGCGACCCGCCCGCCGAGACGCCGCTCGCCGGGCTGATCCGCGACCTCGCCGCCGGGCGCTCCCCGAATCACGCGGCGCTCGAGTCGCCCGGCTGGTGGCACCGGCCCGATCGGCTGAGCGTACCGCCGGTGTGGCCGGCGGAGCGGCTGGCGCCGGCGCGGGCCGGCTAGGCGCGGGACTTGCTCCCACGCAGGGCCGACGCACCCGACACCGCACCGAGGATTCCCCGTGCCCGCCGACACGCCCGCCGTCCCCGTCCCGCACGACCCGGCCCGCCGCCCGATGGAGTCGCACTCGAAGGTATTGGGTCACGCCAGCCACGCCATCCTGATCGTCGTCCCGCTCGGCTCGTTCGTCGGCGCGTTCGCCTTCGACGCGCTCTGCCTCACCGGCGTCGGCAGCGGCGACCCGTCGATGTCGTGGGGCGTGGTGAGCTACTGGATGATCGTCACGGGCCTGGTCGGTGGCCTCGTCGCGGCCGTGCCGGGGTGGATCGACTGGTTTGCCATCCCGAAGGGCACCCGCGCCAAGGCCGTCGGATTGGTCCACGGCCTCGGCAACGCGGTCGGTGTGCTGGGGCTTTACGGCGCGAGCTGGTGGTTCCGCCGCGACGACTTGGCCCACCCCGGCACGCTGGCCATCGTCCTCTCGACGCTCGGCTTCGCGGCCGGCGGCGTCACGGCGTGGCTGGGCGGGGAGTTGGTCGAGCGCCTCGGCGTGGGGGTGGACCCCGGAGCCCACCTCGACGCCCCGAACTCGCTCTCCGGCCGACCCGCCGTTGAGACCGCCGGCAGCCCGAGCCTGTGATGGACAAGCCCGTCGTACTGATTACCGGCGCCACCTCCGGCATCGGCCTCGCCACCGCGAAGCACCTCGCGGCGAACGGCTACCGCGTGTTCGGCACCAGCCGCAACCCGACCGCGTTCGCGCTGAACGGCTACGAACTGGTGCAACTTGACGTGACCGACGACGAGTCGGTGCAAGAATGCGTGCGCGCCGTGCTCGGCCGCACCGGCGGGCGCATCGACGTGCTCATCAGCAACGTCGGCACCGGCATCTTGGGCGCGGCGGAGGAGTCGAGTGCGTCCGAGGTACGCGACCTCTTCGAGACAAACGTCTTCGGCGCCGTCCGCGTGGTCAACGCCGTGCTGCCGAGCATGCGCGCCGCGAAGGCCGGCCGCATCCTGGTGCTGAGTTCGAGCGGCGGCACCGCGTCGATCCCGTTCGCCAGCTACTACTGCGCCACCAAGTTCGCCCTCGAAGCCTACTGCGAGGGACTACGCAACGAGGTGCTGCCGCTCGGCATTCACGTCAGCGTGATCGGCCCCGGCCCGGTGAGCACCCCGGCGGGCGACACCGCCAAGCGCGGCTCGAACCCGATTAGCGACTACCACGAGCGCCGCTCGGCGGCGGTCAAAATGTTCGTCGAGGCGATCCGCAAGGGGATGCCGCCCGAGCGGGTGGCCGAGGCGATCCTGGGGGCGCTGCGGGACGAGTCGCCGTCGCCGCGCTACCCCGTCGGGTTGCAGGCGGGCGCCACACTGGCCGGGCGGAGGCTACTGCCGGTGCGCTGGTTCCAGTGGGCCGTGCGGCGGGCGGTGGGGTAAGCGGTGCAACGCCTTAGGTTCCGAACCCAGAGCCTGCCCCGCCGGCCACCCTCAGCACGAGGCTTGGCGAGCCGAGTCCGACCCCAGTTGTGGCGACCTCCTGCTCCTCGACAAGCAGGCCGCGACAGCGCCGCAGCCGGTCCCGCAGGGGTGACCAGTCGCAGCCCATGACATGACTACCGATTCGGATGCTTTCATACACGGTCACCGACACGATTTCAGCGTAAAGGAACGGCTCGCTGGTGAACCGGTCGGGGCCGAGTTCCGGGCGGGCCGGCGTCCACCAAAATCCTGCGCCGTTCGACATTT
>CAXTPM010000027.1:0-14465 GCA_964245865.1 uncultured Fimbriiglobus sp.
GGCCGGCTCGACGGCGCGGCCAACGAGTTCGGCCTCGACGGCCCCGCGTTCCGCGCCCGCCGGCACCTCTTCCGCCAAGACCAACGCGCCGCCGAGGAGCGGGGCGCCCACGCCGCGCCCAGGCCCCCCGGCGGGTTCCGCTCGCCGCGCCTCTTGGCGCGCGGCTTCGACCCCGCGCGGCTGCCCAAGCCCGATCCCAATTCGGCGGTCGAACTGCCGTGGGCGGTCGTCGCCGAGACCGACTACGGCCCCAAGGCACTGCCCGTGTTCCTGGACTACCTCGACAAGCTCGACGGCCGCGAGGTCACCCTCACCGGCTTCGTGACCCTGCCCGCCGGACTCGGCGCCGACCGGCTCGAAGAAGCCCGCGAGGTGCTGCTGACCGAGTCGCCCATCGGCTGCTGGTTCTGCGAGACGCCCGGCCCGGCGCGCACCGTGCTGGTCGAGTTGGCCGCGGGCGAGAAGCTCGAACCCGGCCCCAACGCGGTGCGGGTGCGCGGGGTAGTGCGCCTCAACCGCGCCGAGCCGGACCAGTACCCCGTGCGGCTGAGCGACGCCAGGCGGCTGGCGGTCGATTGAGTCACGACGGCGATTTGACGGCAGTATTGCAACGCGGCATCGTGTGAGGGCGATTCATGACCGATGAAGTCGTCCTCCCAGCCCGGCTGTTCCGCCACTGCCCCCGCTGCGCCGCCCCTCGCCCAGAGGGGTCGGTGGGCGCGGTCCCCGTGGAGTGCGCCGCGTGCGGGCTAGTCTACTTCCTGAACCCCGCCGTCGCCGCCGCGGCACTGGTGCATGACGGGCGCGGGCGGCTGCTATTCTTCCGCCGCCTGCGCGAGCCGAAGCTCGGCATGCTCGCCGCCCCCGGCGGCTTCCTCGACCCCGGCGAGACGGCCGAGGCCGGGGTGCGCCGCGAGGCCCGCGAGGAAGTCGGCCTCGAACTCGCCGGTGTGCGCTACCTCACCTCATGCCCCAACACCTACGAGTACAGGGGCGTGGCGTACCCCGTGCTCGACCTGGTGTTCGCCGCCGACGCGATCCGCCCCGAGTCGGCCACGAGTTCGGCCGAGGCCGGCGAGTTAGTGTGGCTGGTTCCGCGGGAGATCGACCCGGCGGCGCTGGCGTTCGAGAGCCTGCGCCGCGGCGTAGCACTGCTAGCCGGGGGCGGGCGGTGAGCGGCGACGAGGCGGCACTGCTGGCGGCGATCATCGCGGCGCCGCAGGACGACTTGCCGCGGCTAGTGTACGCCGACTGGCTGGATGAGCGCGGCGAGGAGAGCGACGCGGCGCAGGCGGAGTACATCCGGCTGGAGATCGAGTTGGCGCGGGCCGACCCCGGTGAGCGCCCGACTACGGGGCGGGGGGGGATGGGCAAGCGCTCGGCCGCATTGCTGGCCCGGCACGGCGCGGCGTGGTTCCCGGCGCTCAGCGGGCGCGGCGACCTCCTCGACCGCAGCGGCGGCTACATCGATTACTGGCGCGGCTTCCCGTACCGCGTGACCGCACCGGCGGATCGGCTGCTCCTCGTCGGCGACGAGTTGACGCGCTGCGGGCTGATCACGTCGGCCAAAGTCCGCGACCTTGACGGCGACCTGCTCGGCCGGCTAGGGGAGTCGCCGTGGGTCGGGCGGCTGCGCGGAGCGGACCTTTTCCCGGCCCGTATGGCCCGCCCGATCGACTGGGGTGCGCTGGCCGACGCCCCGCACCTCGGCGACCTTGAGGAACTGGAACTGTCGGGCGGAACCCTCTCCGCCGAGGCGGCGCGGCGACTGGCGGACGCCGACCCGCTCCCGCGCCTTTACCGGCTGGAACTGTTCGTCACCACCGACCCCGCCGCCGTGGTTGCCCTACTCGGCGGACCCGCCTTCGCGCGGCTGGAGTCGCTACGAATTCTAGGCGTTCCACTGCGCGGGTGGGTCGGCGACCTGGCGCGCGGGGCGTGCTGGCCGGGGCTGCGGCGGCTCGACCTGTGCGGCTGCGACTTGCGCGGCGCGGGGCTGGCGGAGCTGACCCTCGCAGCCCCCGCCGGACTGCGCGCGCTGGGCGCCGGCGACAACGGCCTTACACCGAAGGCCGTATGGCCTTGAAGGCCATACGCTCGTTCGCCAAGAGCGGCCTGCTGGCCGGCCTCGCGGAGTTGGGCTTGGCCTCCAACTCGTTCGGCCCGGCGGGCGCGGTCGCGCTGGCCGAGTCGCCCCTGGCTGCCGGGCTGCGGTCGCTCGACCTTACCGCGTGCCACATCGGCCCGAGCGGGGCGGCGGCACTCGCGGGGTCGCCGCACCTCGCCGGGCTGCACGAACTCGTGATCCGCAACAACCAGGTCGATCTGGAAGGGGCCAAGGCGCTGGCCGCGTCGCCGTACCTCGGCAGACTCGCCAAGCTATGCCTCGACGGCCAGTTGACGACAGCGGCGAAGAAGCACCTCAAGGCCCGCTTCGGCGACGCCGTCACCTTCTGATCCCGCCCCGCCACCCGGCATCGCATCACGCCGCGCCGCCCTCTAAACTGCACGCCCCCTGTGTGCAGGAATCATGCGATGTGCGGCCGCTATCTGGTCAACCCCACCGGCGACGAACTGGCGAGCGTGTTCGACCTCGCCGATGTCCCGCAAGGCTTCGCGCCGCGCTACAATGTCGCCCCGAGCCAAGAGGTGATCGTCGTCGGCCAACGCCCCGGAGCGCCACACCGCACGGCCGCGCGCATGAAGTGGGGGCTGGTGCCGCACTTCGCCGAGTCGCCGAAAAGTGGCCCGCGGCCGGTGAACGCCAAGGCCGAGACGGTGGCGACCAACCCCGCGTTCCGGGCGAGTTTCCGCGCGCGGCGCTGCCTGATTCCGGTGAGCGGCTTCTACGAGTGGACGACCGAAGCCGGGCAGAAGTCGCCGCACCTGTTCCGCTTCACGGACGCGCTGCCGGCGCAGTTGGGCGCGTTCGCCGGCATCTACGACCGCTGGCGGGCCGCACCCGATGACGCGCCGCTGGACACCTGCGCGGTGATTACGACCACCGCGAACGGCGTCATGAAGCCGGTCCACGACCGCATGCCGGTGGTGCTGGACCCGGCGGATTTCGACCGCTGGCTCGACCCGAGTACGCCGGAGAGTGTGCTGCGCCGGCTGCTGGTGCCGTGCCCGGAAGAGTGGCTGACGCGAGTCCGGGTGTCGCCGAAGGTGAACTCGGCACGGGCCGAGGGGGCGGAGTTGGCGGAGCCGCTGGGTGCGCAGTCGGGTTCCTAAACGTGCGAACGGCCGGGCATTACGCCCGGCCGTTCGGCTTTAGTTAATTGGTCCGGCGGACTAGACGGCGGTGCGCACGCCGCCCGAGGTGCTGGTCACGGTGACGGCCCGGCGGGCGCCGGTCTCGACCGGGAACAGGCGGAACTGGGTGCCGACCCCGGCGAGCGCGCCGCCGACCGCCGCGGCCATCGACAGGAGCACCGCCACGAGCGCGGTCCACGACGACTTGGCGGCATATTCCTTGGCCTTCTCCTGGTTCGTGGGGTCGTTCGCCGCGTCGCGGACCTGCTGGCCGCTCGGGACTTTCGCCTTGAACTCGGCGATCTGGGCGTCGGTGTAGCCGTACTTCTTGGCGGTGTCTTCGAGGCTGGGCGCCTGGCCGTTGTTCGCCTGGGCCACCATCGACCCGCCCAGGGCGGCGAAGTAGCCGGTGGCGCGCACGCCGACGGCCACGAGGTACAGGCTAATGCCGGTGACGACCGCCCAGACGAGGACGCCGTAGATCACGGCCTCCTGGCGGTTCTCGCCGACGGTGAGCTGACTGGCGGTCCAGCCGCCCAGGAACAGGCTAATCGCCACGGTGGCCAGCGCGAAAATCAGCGCAGCGCCAGTGAGGGTCTTGTCGGTGGCGTTCTCGTAGGCCAGGAGCGAGGTGATCGACGCGCCCAACAGGGCGAGCACTAAATACGAGGCGAGCGCGACCATCGCGCCGCCCACGATCGCGGGCCAAGAGACGCGGCTTTTGACGCCGGCGACATCGGGGAGCAAATCGGTAGGACTGTTCACATCGGCCATGAGTGTCGTATCTCCGGCACCGGAGTACCGGCTGCCTTACGCTGTGGGGGTTGCGAGCGAGCGCACATTCGCCCGTTCGCAAGGGTGCGAAGCAAGCGGGGTGCCGAAGCCGGGGCAATCGCCGAGATGGGCGTGGCGGACGCTTGATCTGCGGGCGCGCCTCCGGTAGCATCGGGGGCATCGGGCCGGCCCACGAGCCTGCGGGCTGTCATCGATTTTCGCGGCGCTGGAGCGGAAAGCACCGAAAGCGTCGTTCGGCGTAGGGGAGTGCGAGCGATGGCGGGGCGGATGGTCGGCGTCCGGGTGGTGATTCGGCGCTACGTGAGCGACGAGCCGCAGCCGGGCATCGTGGCGTGCGAGTTCTCCGACGCCCAAGGCCGGAGCCATCATTTCGTCGAGAAGACCGCCGTCGTCAGCGCGGAGTACCTGGGCGCGGACACCGGCTACCCACGGCCCAGGGTGATCGCGTGCGCGGTCGTGTCGCGGGGCCGGGGCGGCGGGGGTGAGGTAGTCACCGTCGATACCGAGCGGCCTTGGGGGGTGGCGTCGGCCGAGGGGGTAACGCGGTTCGAGGTCGCGGCGGACTCGCTCGTCGAGTGGGAGTACGGCGACGGGGTCGAACGGCCCTGGAGCGGGGCCGAACCGGGCGCCGCGGCGAACACCGGGGGCGGGGCGGGTTCTTAGCACCTCCGGCCCCACCAGGCTCCCGGTGCTGCCGAGCGGCATCCTCAGCGCGCCGCCGGCTTGGCCTTCTTCCCCTTGCCGTTGGCGCCCGCCGCCTTCTGCGCCGCGGCGGCGACCTTGGCGGCCTGGGCCTGCGCGGCGGCGATGTGAACCAGCCTCGCGCCGGTGGTGGTGCGCACGCGCGGCTTGCGCGACGAGGCGCGCTCGCGCAGGCCGTAGTGCTCGACCACCGCGTCGCGCCACAGTTGCGCGGCGGTCTGCGCCTGCGGGGCGCCGCCGAACTCCGAGTCGCTAAAGAGACGCGACGCCAACTTGCCGCCTTCGAGCGAGACGCGCACCCACCAGCCGCGGGCGCGGGCGTAGTCCATGCGCGTGATGTACAAGAGGCCCAGGGTCGAGGGCGTCTCGGTCGCGCCCTCGGCGGCTCGCATCACGGCCTCGCGGTGCGCCTTGGCGGCCTCGTGGCACGCCTCGGGGCTTTCGTAGAGCCGATCCGCGAAGAACTTCGTGAGCGTGCGGCCGTGGAGGTACACCCTGGCGAAGTAGCCGTGCGTGCGCTTGCTCGGCTGGTCGATTCGGGTGACGCCGGAGTCCTTCCCCAACTTGTCGCCGCCGTCGAGGTGCTCGGGGGCAGTGCGCTCCATGTCCGGGTGGGTGTCGGGTTCGGCGGGCTTCTTCTTCGCGGCGGGCATGGTCGGACTCGCGGGGTGTCGGGGGGGGTGTGAAACGGCGCG
The DNA here is from genome assembly GCA_964245865.1 of uncultured Fimbriiglobus sp. Taxonomy (GTDB): domain Bacteria; phylum Planctomycetota; class Planctomycetia; order Gemmatales; family Gemmataceae; genus Fimbriiglobus. The sequence goes on from CAXTPM010000027.1 coordinate 5,448, forward strand.
CCCGGCTTGATTTCTGGCATGGGCGCGGCCGAGGGGGTTAGGCGAGTGCGCGTAGTTTAACACTTGCCGGGCGGTTCGGCGAGGGGTCAAATCAGAATTTTCGGGAACTCGCGCAAAACAGTTGCCCCAGGGTCTGAACACCCGAATAGGTGTTGGGCCGGGCGTGCCTGTCGGTCGAGAGTCTGCCAGAGTCTCAAGGCGTGGGAGTGTGGGGCAACGCGGCGGGGGAAGGTTGGGCGGGGGCGGCGTCCGGCTTCGCCGTGCGGGCGGGACGAGATGACGGCATGCCCGAGTGGCAAGGCCGCTGTGCTCTGGGTGCTGGGGCCGCATGGGGCGCGCCCTTCCACGCGGCCCGCCCCCGCGCCTGGACCGCAGGAGCGGGGAGGTTGCGGCCCCAGTTGCGGCCGGACTATGCCGTCTATGTACTACACTGGCCTATTCCGGTGGCATTTGTCCACCACTCGGCCCGCGCGTGCGAAAACCCCGCACTTCCTAGGATTCCTAGGAAGTGCGGGGTTTTCGCGTCCTCGACGGTCAGAGGCCCAGCCCGGATTTGAACCGGGGGTGACGGTTTTGCAAACCGTTGCCTTACCACTTGGCTACTGGGCCAGTCGTCTCGATCCGGGCATGATACCCACCCCGCGCGCCGTGTCAACCGCGCCCGCACGCCCCCAGTCGCCCGGATTGTCGTTGCAACCGCGCCCGCCGGCCAACTACAATGAGTCACCCGCCCGAACGAGGTTCGCGCCGATTCCACTTCGCCAATCACGAGGGCGCCGCCGTGCTAAACTTCCGGGGCCGGCCGACGGCCAACTGCCAGGGCGTCTCGCGCCGCGCCGCACTCCAGATCGGCACCGCCGCGTTCGCGGCGAGCGCGTGGACGCTCGCCGACCTCACCCGCGCCGAGGCGCGCACTCCCGAGGGAACTCGGCGTAAGTCGGTCATCAACGTCTTCCTCGCCGGTGGCCCGCCGCACCACGACACGTTTGACCCCAAGCCCGACGCGCCGGCGGAGATCCGCGGCGACATCAAGGCGATTCCCACACGCGTGCCGGGCATTCAACTGGGCGAGTGCTTCCCGCTGCTCGCGGAGATGATGCCGGACTTGGCGGTCGTCCGCAGCATCGTCGGCGCGCAGGGCGGGCACGACGGCTACCAGTGTACGACGGGCTTCCCGCAGTCGTCCCTGGCGAGCATCGGTGGCCGGCCCGGCGTCGGCTCGGTGCTGGGCAAGCTGTACGGCCCCGCCGAGCCGGGTGTGCCGCCGTTCGTCGGACTCGCCGCCAAGACCTCGCACGTCGAGTGGAGCGACCCTGGGCAGCCGGGCTTCCTGGGGGCCGGCTACGCCGCGTTCCGCCCGAGCGGCCCGGACCTGGCCAACATGACGCTGAACCCCGCCAACCAGTCCGCCCTCGGCGACCGGCGCAGTCTGCTGCGCCGGCTCGACACCCTGCGCCGCGACATCGACACCAGCGGCGCGCTCGAAGCCGCCGACCGGCACACCGCGCAAGCGCTTGAGGTGCTGACCGCCAGCCGACTCGTGGACGCGCTCGACTTGACCAAAGAAGACGCCAAGGTCCGCGCCCGCTACGGCGACGGCAAGCCGTTCCAGTTCCAGTACGACGGCGCCCCGACGGCCAACGAGCACTTCCTGATGGCCCGCCGGCTGATCCAGGCCGGCGTGCGCGCGGTCAGCCTCAGCTACGGTCGCTGGGACAGCCACGTCAAGAACGCCGAACTCGTGCGCGACCACGGCCCCAAACTCGACCGCGGCCTGTCGGCGCTGATCTGGGACTTGAAGCGCTTGAACCTCCTGGACGACACGGTGGTCATCGCCTGGGGCGAGTTCGGCCGCACGCCCCGACTTAACAAAGACGGCGGGCGCGACCACTGGCCGCAGGTGAGTTGCGCCCTGATCGCCGGCGGCGGGCTGCGCACCGGCCAGGCGATTGGGAGCACGGATCGCCTCGGCGAGTCGGCGAAGACCCGCCCCGTGACGTTCGGCGACGTGCTGGCTACGGTTTATCACGCGCTCGGCGTGAACCCCGAAACCGCGAGCGTGCTGGACCCGACGGGCCGGCCGCAGTTCGTCGCGGAGGGGAAGGTGATCCGGGAGTTGGCGGGGTAGGTCGCTGCGCTCCAAGTGTGAAGTGAGAAGAGTGAAGTGTGAAAGGAAGAGGGAGCCGTCCGGCAGCCCTTTCTTCCCTTCTCACTTCACACTTCGCTTCCTTCCTGCCCTCTGTCCCCATCGATCTACAATATGCCATGCCCCCCGCCCCGCCGACGCTGGCCCTGACTGTCTGCCCCTGCGGCTGCCGCGCGCCGGTCTTGGTCGATGTCGCCCGCAGTGCCGCCGGGGTGAGTTGCCCCACCACGCGCCGCCGGGTTTCGCTCGCCGGCGCCCTGCCGCTGAAGGTGAAGTTCGGGCGCAAGCAGTACGACGCCTGCCGGGACGTGCGGGTGCTGGTGCAGGCGGTGCAACTCTTACGGCCGGGCTTGTCAAGCCGGAAAAAACGCCTGCTGTTGTTACACGCGAGTCGGGTCTGTTTGGGGTGGTGCAAGAACCCCGACTTCGCCTTCGCTCAGCGCGCCGCCGAGCGCCTGGCCAACGGCGAACTGCCCGACGCCAACTTCGACGCGCTCGCCGAGCGGCTGCTGCCGGCCGCGACCTCGTGGGAGCGCCTCGAACCCTGGCGGGTACTGGCCCTGCAACTGGTGCAGGCCCGGCCGGAGTTCCGCTTCGCCGGCCTCGACGTGACCGACCCGCTGCGCCTGGCCGAGGCGTTCCACGAGGTGGTCGCCAACCCGTTCCGCGCCAACCCCGTGGCGGGTGAGTGGCGGACGCCCACCGTGCTCGCCGTGGGCGCCCAGATTGACGCCACCGGCCGGCTGTGGCAGCTCCCAGTTCTGGCCGACGCGCTCGAAGAAGCCGGGTGTACTGACCTGCCCACACTTGCGCACCTTCGCGCGCCGGCCGATCACGCGGCCGGGTGTTGGGCACTCGATTGGGTGTTGGACAGGGAAAGCGGTTGAGGTGGGGTGGAGCAAGCAGGAAAGCCCGGCGACAGCCGTCGCCGGGTCAATCCAGTGCAAGAAAAAAGCCGGCCACCCCACCCAGGGCGACCGGCCAGTGCGTCTCGATTTCATCTCACCCGCAGTCTAGCGCGCCTTGCGGCGGTAGCCGCTCAGCCCCGGCGTACTGCCCATGCGGCCCGAGATGCGGTTGTGCAGCCCCACGGGAGCCTCGACTTCCGCGGGCTTCGGCGCGGCCGGCATCGGAGTAACCGCGGCCGTGGCAGGGGTTTGCATGACGGGCATAGGCAGCACTGGGAGTGCTTCGGCATCGTCGGCTTTGCGCTCGTGAATCTCCTGGCGGTCGATCTTGACATCCGCCGGGGCGTCGATGCCGATCTTCACGCGGCCGGGGCCGACGCTGACTACCGAGATGCGGATGTTGCCCTGAATGATGATCTGCTCGCCGGCCTTGCGGGTGAGAACCAACATCGCTATACCTTCCTTGGAGCGGACAAGCCCAGGCATCTAGCCCAAGCAATTGGGAACAGTCGTCGTGGAGACTAGCACGGGAAAATCGAATCGTCCGGTTGGATCGGCAAGTTTCTGGAAGGTAGTACGCCCGAGAGGCGGAAATCTTTCAAGTTTGTTGACGACGAAAGAAGGTGATGCACCACCCGTGCCAAACCGAACAAACCGATTTTTCGTCGTCCCACGCCCCCCTCAACCCGGTTTTTCGACCGCTCTGCAAACATCGCAAGCCCACCTTGCGCAGATTGCCGCGCACGATTAGTCACGGATTTGCTCAAGTCCTCTTGTCCCTCAGCCGAAGTAAGCTTTCCTGCACCAACTGCTTGGCCAGCGCGAGCGTGCGGCTGATTTCGAGCACGTCCCGCGTCGGCTCCCCGGCCCGAAGTCCTTTCTCGACCCGGCAATGCGTCGTGTGCTGCCCGACTAGGTGGATTACGTCGGTGAGGTAATCCAGCGCGAGCGCCAGATTCCCCGCGTCGTGTCCCATCTGGAAGCGGTAGTTATCGAGTTGCTCGCTCGCGGCGTCGGGCATCGGTCGCACCTTAGTTGTTGGCTACTGAGTTGGTCGAGACCCGCGACTCTGGGCGCTGTCCTGGGCGCGTCTTCCGGCTTCACCGGTGGTGGTCAGTCCGGGGCAACGCCCTGGGCCTGAGACCCGGCCGGGCCGGGGGTGTACTCTCTGCGCGGCTAATGTCCCCGCCTCCCGGTTACACCCGCACGACCACCTTCCCGAAGTGCTCGCCCCGCTCCAGATACTCGAACGCCCCCGGCGCCTGCTCGAACTCGAACGCCCGGTCGATCACGGGCTTGATCGCACTGACATCTAAGTGGCGACCCATCGCCTCGAAGTCCGCGCGGCTGCCCACATAAATGCCCGAGAGCGTAGCGTTGCGCGCCACCAACGGGAACAGACTGTCCGAGGGCGGGCCGAAACCGGTCAACACGCCCAACAGCGCGACGTGCCCGCCGGGGGCGACGCACTGCACCGAGCGGCCCAGGGTGCCGCCGCCGCCGGTCTCGACCACGTGGTCGGCGCCGCGCCCGCCGGTGAGGCGCAGCACTTCTTTGTCCCAGTCGGGCGTCGTCACGTAGTTGATGCCCTCGGCCGCGCCCAACTGCTTGGCCCGCGCGAGCTTCGCATCACTCTTGGAGGTGACGACCACCCGGCACCCGGCCGACGCGGCGAATTGGAGCGCGAACACCGACACCCCGCCGGTGCCCAGCACCAGCACCGTCTGGCCGGGCTTCAGTTGGCCGCGACTCACGAGCGCCGACCACGCCGTGACCCCCGCGCACGGCAGGCACGCCGCCTCCTCGAACGAGAGGGAGTCGGGGATTCGCACCACGCCCTCGCCCGCCAAATCGGCGAACTCGGTCAGTACGCCGTCGATGGTGCCGCCGAGGTCTTGCTTGTGCGAGGCCATTGAGAACGGGCCGGCGACCCAGTCCTGGAAGAAGCACCCGGCCACGCGCTCGCCGACCTTCACGCGCGTGACGCCTGGGCCGACGGCCACGACTTCACCCGCGCCATCCGAAAGCGGCACTTGGCCCGCGACGCCGCGCTTGGGGTCGCGCGCGATGGTCAGGTCGCGGTAGTTCAGCGACGCGGCGCGGATTCGCACCCGAACCCGGCCGGGGCCGGGTTCGCTCGCCGGTGCCTCGCCCAAGGTGAGGCCCGCAGGCGTGCGGCGGTACTGGCGGAAACTCGTCGGCACGGCAGTCCTCACGGCAGGCGTTTGACGCGGATGTCTCGGAAGTACCACACGCTCTTGGGGTCGTGCGCCTGCAGCGCGATCGCCCCGCCGTCCGGCGAGAGCACCCGCCCCTTGCGCTCCGGCGGGCGCTTGACCTCGGCCGGCTCGGTGTAGTCGATGACCTGCTTGCCGTCGAGCGCCACGGTGATGCGCTTGCCGTTCACCACGACCCGCACCGCGAACCACTTCGACTCGTCCACCGGCGACTTGGCCAGGTCAACCACCGCGTACAGGCTCCCCGTCTTCCGCGGCTCGCGGCTCTGGGTATTCAGTTGCACCTCGTAGCCCCTGGCGAGGTAGTTCCCCGGCACGCGCACGGATTCGTCGGTGTGGACCAAGATACCGCAAAACCGATAGCGCGGCCACGCGGCGCCCGGCGGCCCCCAGGATTTCTGGGGGCCGTCCCACTTTGTACCCCGTTAGCGTACCGCCGCCCGCGCCTGATCCGAAGATCAGACTTCCCCCGCAACGGGACTTGGCGCGCGGGGCGGCCGTCGGCATCATCAGCCGCATGACCAGCCGCGACAACATCGTCCCCCGCGCGAAGTTCCTCATCACCCACGCCGGTCTGACCCTCGGGCTGGCCGAGTGGTCTGCGCGCACCGGCCTCCCCGCGAGCACGATCAAGAGCCGCCTCAACACCGGGTGGTCCGTCGAGCGGGCACTGACCACGAAGCGCGACCGGCGGTACCGGAGCGGGGGGCGGCACCCGGCCGGGCGTCCGGCCCCGTGCCCGCGGCTGCTCGGGCCGGACGCGCGCGGCCGCGCCTACTGCTGCTGGCAGCGCGGCGCGAGGCAGCACCGGGTCTACCTGGGGCCGCACGGCACGGCCGAGGCCGGCGGGGCCTACCGCCGGTTCGCCGCGGAGTGGGCCGCGGGCCGGTACGACGCGGGCGCGGCCGCGCCCGACGCCGGGTCGCTCACGGTGGGGAAGCTCATCGTACTCTGGCTCGGGCACTGCGGGAGGGAGTACACGAAGCGGGGCAAGCCGACCTCGGAGGTCTACGCCAACCGCGCGGCGATGGCGGTGGTGGGCGACCTGTACGGCGCGCTGCCCGCGTCCGCTCTGACCGTCCCGAGGCTGGAGGCCGCGCGCGGCGTCATGGTCGGGAAAGGCTGGAAGCGCGACACCGTTAATCAGCACGTGGCCCGCGTGCAGCGGATGTACTCCTGGGGCGTGCGGCGGGGGGTCGTCGAGGTCTCGGTCGCCGACGCGCTCCGGCACCTGCCGTACCTGGTGGCCGGCCGCACCGAGGCCGGCGAGGGCGGGCCCAGGCTCCCCGTCCCGGCCGACGCGATCGCGCGCGCGATGGCCGAAGCCCACAAGAATCCGGCGCGCGCCAAGGTGCTGCGGGACATGGTCGCCGCGCACCTGGCCACGGGGATGCGGCCGGGCGAACTCTGCACCCTGACCCGCGGGGCCGTCGACACCTCGCACGGGCGGCTGTGGCGCTACGAGGTAACGGAGTTCAACAAGCTGCTGCACGCCGAGCGGACCCGCGTCGTCTGGATCGGCCCGGAGGCCCAGGCGGTCCTCAGGCCGTACCTCGACGCGGCCGGCTCGGACGACGAGCCGCTGTTCCGGTTCCCCCCGTACCGGCGCCGGGCCGGGTGGACTCCGGTCACGCGGGCGCACTACTGCCTGGCGATCGCGGCCGCGTGCAAGCGCGCCGGCGTCGAGCCGTGGAACCCGCACCGGCTCAGGCACAACAAGGCGACCGAGGTGATGCGGAGGTACGAGGACGACCGGGCGGTGGGTGCGGCGATCGGCGACTCGCCGGAGGTCGCCCGCCAGGTGTACGCCGACCGGCCGGGGGAGGCGGTCGCCAAGCGCATCGCACTGGAGACCGGGTGAACGCGGACGGCCCCGGCAGGAAAGAACCTGCCGGGGCCGTCTTTAAAACTCCCGCAGGAGTTTGTGGGGGCCGGGCCCAGAGTTCGCAGTCGCACCGGTCGGGCCCGGATTGGCAAACAAGGGGCCGGCAGTGTCAGAGGCTGGATTTGCACCAGCGGTCTCCGCGTTATGAGCGCGGCGAAGTACTACTTCTCCACTCTGGCGGGTGGAACTTACCACGGGCCGGGGACGCGCGCAAATGAAAAAAGCACGCCCCAGCCGTATGACTGGCCGGGGCGTGCCCCCGTCGTCCCCCCGTCCGAGGACGCCGCAGTCTAGCGCGCCGATGAGCCATGCGCAACTGCCGGAGCCGGATCGAACCCGGCGCGCGGCGTCCGCACTCAAGCGGACGCGCCTTGACGAGGCGCGCGCGGCCGGCTAAGTGTATGGGCGTCCAGTATCGCCCCGTAAAGGTGTCCCATGCCGCACGCCCCGCAGAACTCCCCCCGCCCGAACGGCCTTGTCACCGGCGCCGGCCGGCTCACCCCCGGCGGCATCGAGGTCGTGTTCAACGTCCCGGTGCCGCCCGCCCCAGGCCCGCGCACCGACGCCGCGCGCGAGGCCGCCGGGGGGGCGCCGCCCCCGGCGCTCGCCGCCCCGAACTTCTCCGGGGTGTCCTGGGGCGGGGTGGTGTTCAGCTTCAACTTTAAGCAGCGGATGGTCGTCGCCGCGCTGATCGAGGCCCGGCGCCTCGGCCACCCGTTCGTCGCCCAGGAGACGCTGCTGTCCGCGGCGGAGTCGGACGGCGGGCCGCTCCGCGACCTGTTCGGCCGGCACCCCGCCTGGGGGACGATGATCGTCCCGGCACTCTCGGTGGGCGGGCCGCTGGGCAGCTACGCCCTCGCCGATCCGCCGGCGTGACGCGGGCGTCCGGGTGCCGCTGCGCGTCCGCAGTGCGTCCGCGGCGCGGCCGCGCCCCTTCCCGGCGGCGGTCGCGCCGGGCGCCGTCCGGGACTGCGCTCGCGGCGGTGCCCGAGTGCGGCCCCGGCGCTACACCGAATGTAGCGCGGACGCCGGGGCGAGTCTTACGACCGCGAAAGCCTAGGATTCGACGCGCGAGACAAGTCTGTGGGAATGACATCGGGCGCGGTCGGCCGCGGAAGCGTCCGCGGCGGAGTGGACGCGGCGTGGGACCACAGTACAGGACAGGACAGTATTAGAAGAATGGGTGCTGCGCACCCTGGCGTGCACACCCCTCAAGGGGGAGGGAGCGACGGCGCGGCGGGGGCCACGGGCGGGGCGGAGCGGAAGCAGCCCCCGAACGGCGACCACACCAGCGCGCCGAAGACCAGTGAGAGCAGGAGTGCAGGGCCAAGCCACCCAGGCGGGCCGGACGGGGGCGACTGGTCGGGCGGTGTCTGATCGGCCATCACTCCACCTTCGTCGGTTTTGATTCGCGGTCGTACCACGCGTCCGGTTGGTAACAGATGACCTCGCTCCGACCGGTAGCACGCTCGTAAATGTATTTCGCCAAAGTGTGGCGCATCACGATTTCGCGTTCCATTTGGGGCGTTTCCCCCGGCTTCGGCGGGGATCGAATGAGTTCGGAATCCGCGAGCAGAAACGCTTCGTAAGAATCGCACCCCGCGGCCACAGCGCGGCAGCGCTTGGCCCAGGCCGACACGGCACGCGGCCCCGGCTTCGAGCCGGCTGGCGCGTAGTAACCCTGGGTTACGGCCCCCTCGAATCTCTTCGCCGGTTCCGGCTTAAACCCCGCAGCGACGAACTCCGGGCCGAGCAACATCCAAGCCGCGCCCACGACCACAGAGCAGACCGCGGTCACAATTGCGACGACTCCTAGGCCGGTTCGCTTGCTCGCAACTCCGC
>CAXTPM010000027.1:14475-17713 GCA_964245865.1 uncultured Fimbriiglobus sp.
ATCGTCCGGCGGCGGGCCTAGACCTTGGGTTCGTTGAGCAGGCTGCGGACGGCCATGGCGAGGAGTTCGGAGGGGGTGACGCCGGCCTCGGCGGCGCGCTTTTCCAGCCGGGCGAGTTCGGGCGCCCACCAGCCGTGGCGCTCAAGGAACTCGCGGACGGCTTGGTTGACGACGGCGGTCGGCGAGAGGACTTGCCGCTCGGCGTAGGCCAGCAGGCTCGGCGTGAGTGCGGGGTTGATCCGGTAGCCGCCGGGGACTTTCGCGTCGGGCTTCCGGTCGCTTTCGTCGTTGCGTGCCATGTGCGAATTATCCGGCCCGTGCAGGCGGGCGACTAGTCCGACCGGGATGAGTTTGCGGGTGACGAGGCTGGCACAACGCGATTTTGCTTTCTGTACGTTTCTCTATGTTTCAATGTGAAGCTTAAAGACGATTAGTGTTACACCATGTGTCGAAGGCCACGCGAAAGAAGGAGTGGTTTATGCCACGCAGTGCGACGCCGGTCGACAAGCCGCCGACCAGCGACCCCGCCGGCTACTACCCGCTGCACGTTCTGGGCGCGCACCTGTTCCCCGGCGTGCCGTACACGTCGGTTCGGAACCGGATGCTGAAGTTCACCAGCCCCCACTTCGTCAACGGGGTCTCGGTGCGCATGAGGGTCCGCCACCTCGGCCCGCTGATGGAGGCCCGCCTGCTCGACTGGGACGACTACCAGCGCCAGTGCGACGAGGCCAAGTTCGGAGCGGGCGCTTCGGCGGACGCGCCGGAGTCGCCCAGCGGCCGGCGCGGGCCGCGCCCCGCCCCCCGGACGACACCCGAGCAGGACCGGGCCGAGGCGCTCGCCGCCTGCGGCGTGGACCCCGAGTCGGCGGAAGGGGGTGCGCTTTGAGGGTCTTCTGCTCGCAAACGAAGTTCGACCGCCCGAACCAGGCCGACCTGATGGTCGAGGTCCAGCCCGACTGGAACAACAACGCCGCCGGGCGCCGGCTCGCCGCCGAGACCTACGCCGAGCTGCTGGCGGCGCGCGGCGAGGGCGCCGACCGTTCCGCCGTCTGGTGCTGGGCGTCGGGCGACTCGAGCGCGACGGAGTACGCCGTCGAGCGCCGCCCGATGGAGGGGGCGACCGTGTACGTGGCCTCCCGCGTGTGGGGGGCGGGCCGCCAATGACCGCCCCGCCCCCCGGCTCCTCGCTCGAGGCCCGCTACCGCTTCACGCTCGCGCTCGAGGGGATGGCCGACCTCGTCGCCGCGAAGATCGAGTTCGAGTTCCACCACGGCGTGGCCGAGCCGGGCCTCCGGAGTGCCCAGGACCGCGTCGACCTCGAGCGCGTGCGGGCCCGGATTAAAGTCACGCTCCGCGACCTGAAGTTCCGCCGCGACGCGCTGGCCCGCCTGGGGGGCCGGCCCACCACCGAGAGTGCCACCCGATGATGCCGCACCCGAGCTACTCGCCGCGCCCGGCCCCCGCGCCCCCGGCGCCGCCCTACGACCCGCACCGGCTGCTCGCGGTGGAGCCGCCTGAGGAGCCTTACGACTACGGCACCGGGTTCCACGGCGTCCGCGTGACGTTCCCCGACCACTGCACGCGCGTCTTCGACGACGTTGACCACGCCGTCACGGAACTGCTGCGCTTGCTCACGCTCGACCAGCTCGAGCAGCTCAAGCTGTGGAAGATCCGCGACGCGCAGCGCACCCACGTGACCCTCACCAGGAAGTAGCCCGCCCGTGACCACCGCCCGAGAAGTCCGCACGCCCCCCGCCGACATCCCCGCCGGGGTGCCCGCCAGCCGCATCAGCGCGGACCCGCTTTACTACATAGTCGGCGACCGCGTCCTCGTCCGGGACGGCGCCCGGACCTTCCCCGGAGTCGTGGCGGGGTGCCGCATCGAGCTGCTGCGATTCGCGCACCCGGACGACCTGTTCGACCTCTCGACGGCCGTGTGGGAGTACCTGATCTACTCCGGCCCCGACGAGGCACCCCACTGCGAGGACTGGCGCCCCGGCTCCCAGCTCTCGCCCGCGCTCGCGCTGGTGCAGTGGAGCGCCAAGCGGGTCTATCGCACCGCCCCCGCACGCCGACCGGCCCCGACCCCCAGTAGGAGACGCCATGACCCTCGGCAGACGCCGCCCGCTCCCCTCGGCCCACCCGTGCATCGCCGCCGTGGTCGAGGCCACGGGCCTCGACAGGCACACCGTGCTGGGCGTGTGGGTGGAGTTCGCCGTGTGGTTCCGGCGGCGGGCCGAGAGGCCGGACGCCGCGGGAGTGCGGGAGGTCATGGGCTCCGACTTGCCCGACCGGCTGCGCATCGACATCGGCCGCGACGAGCTGTTCTGGGTCGAGGCCCAGATCGCCGGCTGGTTCTACTGGACGCACGACGGCTTGGCGTGCGACGCCGACTCCGCCCGCCCCTTCTCCCTCTAGCCCCCGCGCGAGTCCCGCCATGCCCGCCGAGCAGTGGTTCCCGATGCGTCACTGGCCCACCCGCAAGGCCGAGGTGCTCGCCATTACGGCCGCGACGGGGCGCGACCGCCACCAGGTCGTCGGGCTGATGTCCGAGTTCTGGTCGCTGATGAGCGAGGAGTCCGAGGACGGGCTGATCCGCTGGATCGGCGTGCGCCAGCTCACCGACAACCTGGGCGGCGACGAGGCGTTCTGGCTGGCGCTCGAGTCGGTCGGCTGGCTGGAGATCATCCCCGGCGGCGGGGTGCGGATGCCGAACTTCGACCGCTGGCTCTCCCAGAGCGGCAAGCGGCGGGCCAAGGACGCGCTGCGCAAGCGCGAGGCCCGCGCCGCCGCCAAACTCGCCGCCGACGCGGCCGGGCCGAACACACCTGCCGCCTCGCAGCCCCTCCCGAAGTCGCCGCCAAAGCCCAAGGCGACGCCGCGGCCCGCGCCGACCGCCTCGCCCGCCGCCCCGGAGCCCGCGCCGGTCGCCGCCGAGCTGTTCCCGGAGCCGACTGCAGCGGCGCCGACACCCCCCGGCGGGCCGGCCCCGGTGCCGCCGAAGCCGCCGCGGCAGCGCGACGAACTGTTCGACGCGATCGCCGAGGTGACCGGCCAGGACCCCAAAGTCAACGGCGCCCTGATCGGCTCGGTGAAGAAGACCCTGCTCGACGCCGAGCCGCCGTACACCGCCGACGACGTGCGCGAGTTCGGCCGGCGGTACCCGGAACTCTGCACCTACGAGCACGCCCAGCGGAACCCCTTCCCGTCGCCCAAGGAACTGGAGAAGAACATTGGC
>CAXTPM010000028.1:0-6392 GCA_964245865.1 uncultured Fimbriiglobus sp.
TGCCGATGCCGGTGTCGCGGACGATGTAGGTCAGCACCTCGCGCCCCGCGAGTTGCCCGCGCTCGGCGCGCAGGGTAATCGTGCCGTCCTCGGTGAACTTCGCACTGTTCGAGAGGAAGTTGAACAGAATCTGCCGGACCTTTGTGAGGTCGCCGTGAACTTTGCCGAGGTCGCCAGACTTCTCGAGCACCAGTTTGTTGTGCTTCTTGGCGATCAACGGCTCGACGGTCCCGGCCACGTCGGAGAGCATGCCGTCGATGTCGAACGTCTCCAGATACAAGTCCATCTTCCCGGCCTCGATCTTCGAGAGGTCGAGCACGCCGTTCACGAGTGAAAGCAGGTGCTTGCCGGCGGTGCGAATCTTCTCGAGGTCGGGGCCGAAGTCGTCGATGCCGCGGTCGGCGGACTCCTCCTGCAAGAGTTCCGAGTACAGAATAACCGCGTTCAGGGGCGTGCGCAGCTCGTGGCTCATGTTGGCGAGGAACTGCGACTTGGCGACGTTCGCCTGCTCGGCGGCGTTGCGGGCCTCGACGATCTCGCGCTCGGCGACCTTGCGCTCGGTGATGTCGTTGAACGCCACCACCGCGCCGGCGACGCGGCCCTTGTCCTCGACGGGGTTGGTCGAGTAGCTCACGGGGAAGCGGCTGCCGTCGGCGCGCTTGAAGGTGTAGTCCTCCCCCGCCGCGGCCTTGCCGGTCGCGGCGGACTGGGTGAGGTCGCACTCCTCCAGCTCGGGCACCGGCTCGTCCCCGGCCGCGCCCTCGGGCAGCGGGTGCGTCAGCGCCAGGAACGACTGGCCGACGACCGACTTGTGGTCGGCGAGGTTCAGGAGCCTCGCGCCCGCGCGGTTGAGGAACGTCAGCTTCCCCGCCGGGTCGAGGCCGCAGACGCCTTCCCCCGTCGAGTTCAAGAGCAGCGTGTTGTAGCGCGACAACCGCTCCTGCTCGATCGCGGCGAGTTCGCGCTCGCGCGCGGCCTTCTTTTGCTCCTCGGCGGCGAGCGCCTGTTGGGTCGCCAGGCGCCGCCGCACCACCGTGTCGCGGTCCACGAGGTACAGCCCCAGGCCGATCGCCGCCAGCGACACCACCGCCGAGAGGGCCACGCTGCCGACCGCCCAGTGGTAGTTCCGCTCGTACTCGCGCTTGCGCTCCGCGAGCAGGCCGAGTTCGTGCTTCTCGATTTGCTCGCGGATGTCCCGGATGCTCTGGTTGGTCTCCTCGCCCCGCGCGGTGATCGCCGGGTTCCAGTCCTTCGGCCCCAGCCTTTGGTTCTCGTCGAGTAGTCGCACCTGCTCCTCGACCGCCTTGCCCATTTCGGCCACCCGCGCCGCCTGGCTCGGGTTGTCGGCGACGATTCCGCGCAGCGCTGCGAGTTGCGTGCCGATGCGCTCCTTCGCGGCGGCGTAGGTGCTGATCACCTTCGCGTCGCTGCTCAAGAGGTACGTCCGCTGCGCCGACTCGGCCTCGGTGAGCGAGGTAATCATCCGCTGCTGGGTGAGCAGCACCTCCTGGGTGTGCTCGACCCAGTCCGAACTCGTGCCGAGTTCGCGGATGTTGGTGAACGAGAAGTAGCCCGCCAGGCCGAGTACCACCACCGCCGCGGCGAGGGCGTACTGGGTGATGCGGCTGACGCGGCTTTCGTCGGACGGGTTCATCGGGTCACTCGTGCGGTGGGGCGTGTGCGGGGGCTACTTCGAGGCGTGCTTGCCCGGCGCCCGGCCGGTGTGCGGCTTGGGCGGCGGCGGGGGGGGCATGAGCTGCCCCGGCGGCGCGGCCTCGGGCGCGGCCGGGGCGCCTGCGTGGGCCGGCGCCAGCGGCGGGGGCGGCGGCGGGGTCAGCGTGCGGATCGTGTCGGCCGTCTGGCACAGGCTCGTCGTCACGTAGGTCGCCCCGCTGCGCCGCAACCTCACCAGCAGTTCGTCGAACCGGGTCGTGCGGCCGAAGTACGCCGCGACGATCACCAGACTCGGGAACTTCGCGCTCAGCCGCTTAATCAGGTACTGTGCCTGCGGCACCCCGCCCGGCGGCATGATCGCCACCACGCAGATCGCCGCGGCGTTCTCGGTAATCGCCGCCTCCACGTCGGAGGGCAGTTGCCGCGCGCTCAGCCCGACCAGCCGCCGCCCCACCGGCGGCAGTCCAACGGAGAGCATGTGCAGCATCAACTCCTCGGCGCGGTGGTGCGCCGGCGCCCCTACCAGTACTGGGAGTTTGGCCGTCGCCTCTTTGAGTTCCGCGCGGCTGGCGTCGCCCGCGGTGCCGGCGGCGAGCGCGGGGTACTCCACCTGGTGCACCACGGTCTCGACCGTGTCATACATCTCGGTCTCCTCCTCGGCGCTGATGTCCTCGGAGGCCCGGTCGCGCCGCGCGAGCAGCACCGCCGGGACCGCCGCCGCGTCGAACTTCGCCAGCACGGGGTGCGGGGTCGGGTCGTTGGGCGGTGGCGTGAGCAGTGCCCTGGTCTCGAGTTGGTCCTTCGCCAAGAGCCTTTGGTAGAACGCCACGTGCGGCGCGAGCGCCGGCTGGTCGCCGATGAGCGTGGCGAGCGGCCGCAGCCGCGGCACGTGCTGGCCCAGTACCGCGAGGCACACCGTGATGGGGGTGCTGAGCAAGAGGCCGATCGGCCCCCAGACCCACGCCCAGAACGCCGCCGCGACCAACAGCGCGATCGGCGCCACGCCGGTCTGGTGCCCGAACAGCATCGGCTCGACCACGTTGGCGGTGAGCAAGTCGAGCACCGCGAAGAAGCCGAACACCATCAAGGGCTGCGTCCACCCGTCGGACGTGGCGAAGCTAATCGCAAACGGAAACAGCATCGATACCCAGGTGCCGATGAACGGGATGAACCGCAGCAACCCCGAGAGGAACCCCCACAGGGGCGCGTTGGGCACGCCGATGAAGTACAGCCCCACCGCCAGGACCAGCCCGAAGCTCGCGTTGACGATCAACTGGTACAGCAGGAACTTACTCACCCGCTCCGCGGCGTCGGACATGACCCGCGTGGTGCCCGTCACCCGCCCCTTGCCGAACAGGCCGATCAGGCGGTTGCGCATGTCCTCGCGGTTCATCAGCATGAAGATCACGAGGATGCCGACGAGGGCAGTGTTGACCAGCGGCTCGAGGACCGGCTCGACGCTTTCCAGGAGCGCCCCGAGGCCGGTCTTGTTCGACGGCGGCAGGTCGCTCGTGCGCGAAGGGGCGTTCACGACATCGACCTTCGGCCGCTGCTCCGTTTCGGGATCGACCTTCGCATCGACCTGCTGGCTGACCTCCTTGGCCGCGGCGTCGCCTTTGGCCAACTCATCGACCATTTTGAACAGGCCTTCGAACGCGCCGCCCGAACTGCGTAGTCCGTCGATCTTCGCCTTGATCCGGTCGCGGTACTCCTTCTTGGGGAGTTCTTTGGCCAGCGCGGTAGCCTGCGTGGTGACGACGTAGCCGACCCCGCCGATCAGCACCGATGCGCTCAAGAGCGTAACGCCCACCGCCGCCCACCGGGGAAACTTGCGCCCCTCTAGCAGCCGCACCAGCGGCGAGAGGATGAACACGAACAGCACGGCCAGCGCGATGGGGATCAGCACCGTCGCGGCGGCCTTCAGGATGAACACCACCAGCGTAATGGTGGCGAGCGTCTGCAAAAGCCCCAAGTTCAGGCGGGAGCGCGGCGGGGCGGTGTCGTCGGTCATAGTCGGCCCAAGTGTCGGGACAGTCTGGTGCGCGTGAGAGTACCTAGCGAGTAAGCACTTCCGGTGCCAGAACCCCGTCGGGGCGACCCGCCCGCCACGCGCGGGGCAACTCGGAGGCCACCGCGAACGCCACCGGCCCCAGAACCATCCCCGCCACGCCGAACACCGCCAAGCCGCCGACGAACGATAACAGCGTGGCCAGCGGGTGCAGTTTCATCCGGTCGCCCGCGGCCCTGGCGTAAATCCAGTTGCACACCGGGCCGGCCATCACCACGCCCCACACCGTAAGAATCGCCGCCGAACCGAGCGAACCCTGCGCGGCCAGGTACCCCGCCGCCGGCACCCAGACGATGAACGCGCCCAAGACGGGGAGCACGCTCAGCACCGTCATCACCACGCCCCACAAGACCGCGCCGGGGATGCCCAAGAGCGCGAAGACCACGCCGCCGCTCACGCCCTGCGCCACGCCGGTGAGGATCGTGCCTTTCAGGGTCGCCTGGATGGCGTCCTCGGCCCGCACCGTCAGCCGCACCGCCTCGTCGGGGGCCACGGGCAGTAAGTCGCGCAGTTGGGCCAGCAGGTCCGGGCCGTCCTTGAGGCAGAAGAACAGCACGAACGCGGCGACGAGGGACTGGAACGCGAATGCCCCGAGGCCACCGGCCACCGGCGCGAGCAGGCCGCCGGCGCGCTCCAGGAGTTGCCCGGCGAGTTGGCGCGGCTCGACCCCCTCGGCCTGCGACTGGAGCCACGGCCCGACGCGCGGCACTTCGCCGAGCCGCTCGCGCCAGTCGCCGCGCAACTCCTCCGCGCGGCCACGCAGTTCCCGCGCCTCGGCCGCGAACTGCGCCGCCACCAGCACCACGGGCACGACGAGCAACAGCGCCACAAGCGAAGTCGAAACCGCCGCGGCGAGGGCCGGCCGGCTGGTGAGGCGCGCCAGCCACTTCTGCACCGGGCGGAACACCACCGCGAACGCCACGCCCCACGTCAGCCCCGAGAGCAGCGGGAACGCCACCGCCGCGCACACGAGCAAGAGGGCGGCGGTCAGCGCGCGGGCGAGTACCGGCTGCGGCGGTCGGGCGGGCGGGAGCGAGTCGGGCATTGCGGTTCCCAAGTCGGGCGGGGGGAAACGACAGACGCGGCCCCGAGGTCCGGGGCCGCGCCGCATGGAGCCGTTATCGTAGCGGGTTTAGCGGAAGATGCCGCCGACGCGGCGGACGACCGTGAACGGCGCCCGCACCACTTGGCCGGCGAAGTTCGTCGTAGTGCCGACCAACCCGCCGCTGTTGCCGTTGAAGAACCCGCCCTGGGTCGTGGCGGTCGCGGGGTAGACGGTGGTGGGGTAGTTGGTGGAGTTCCGGTACGACGAGTAAGTCGTCGTGGGATACATCATGTCGGGGTAGTAGCCCGTCGAAAGCGGCGTCGTGTAAGCCGGTACCGTCGAGCGGACGACGTTCGACGACACCACGGGGTAGCTGCTCACAACATTTCCGCCGTAGACCGTGCCGTTCATCACCGTCGGCTGGTTGTAGTTCATCGTCATCGGCTGGCTGTAGCTCGTCATCGGCTGCGAGTAGCTCGTCTGGGGCGTCAGGTACGGAGTCTGCGTCACGACGCCGTTGACCACAGTCTGGCCGGGCACCGTCGGCACGCCGTTGACGACCGAGCCGGTTTGGACGACTCCGTTGGCCGGCTGGTTGGGGTAGTAGACGCCGCCCGACTGGTACACCTGGGCCGACGCCCCGGCAACCGAAAGGGCGCTGAGGGCGAGGGCGAATAGGAACTTGCTCATGGTTGTGCTTTTCGTAGGGATTCGGCCCCGGCCGCGGTCCAGTCCGCGGCGGGTTCGGCCGAACGGTTGCAACGACGGTGCCAAACGCGCCGGCAAGTCCGGGCTACTCCGATTGCCGGTCGGCCCACTCGTCGGGGGTCATCAGCACCTCGCGGGCGTTCGAGCCGTTGAATGCGCCGACGATGCCGTCCTCGTGCATGAAGTCGATCAGGCGAGACGCCTTGCCGTACCCGATGCCGAGTGCGCGCTGGAGCAAGGACGTGCTGCCGCGCTGCTCGCGGATGACGACCTCCACCGCCTGCTCGTACACGGGGTCGCGCTCGCGCAGCCGCTCGGAGAAGCCGGCGCCTTCGAGTGAGTCTTTCGACTTCAGGTTCAGCAACTCGGCCTCGAACTGCGTCTCGTAGTGGGCGAGCGCGCCGACGGTGCGCTCGATCTCGCGGTCATCGACGTAGGCGCCTTGCGCGCGGATGATGGTGCTGGTGGTCGGCTGCAAAAAGAGCATGTCGCCGGCGCCCAGCAACTTGTCGGCGCCCTTCTCGTCGAGCACCACGGCGCTGTCGGCGCGGCTCGCCACCTGGAAGCAGATGCGCGCGGGCAGGTTGGATTTAATCAACCCCGTGATGACATCTACAGTCGGCTTCTGCGTGGCCAAAATGAGGTGCACGCCGGCCGCGCGGGACTTCTGCGCTAGGCGGATGATGTGGTTCTCGACCTCTTTCTTCATGCTCATTAACAGGTCGCCCACCTCGTCAATAATAATGACGATGTACGGCAGGTGTTTCGGCACCGCCAGGCGCTCCTCGGTGTTCGCCGGCTCGACGCGCTTGAGGATTTCGTCGTAGGGCAACTCGTTGTAGCTGGCGACGTTGCGCACGCGCGCT
This sequence comes from uncultured Fimbriiglobus sp., assembly GCA_964245865.1. Classification (GTDB taxonomy): domain Bacteria; phylum Planctomycetota; class Planctomycetia; order Gemmatales; family Gemmataceae; genus Fimbriiglobus. The sequence goes on from CAXTPM010000028.1 coordinate 6,362, forward strand.
CGACGTCGGCATGCGCGTGCTGCCCCTGCTG